>DAISVW010000386.1:0-2747 GCA_036826695.1 Aestuariivirga sp. | reverse complement strand
CCATATTGAACGTCGTGCTGCTGTTTATCGAGCTGTGGCCGAGGCCGCAGCCGGTGGAATTCCGTTCCATCATTTGATGCACGAAGCCTTGAATACTGGGTGGTGATGTCGGATCCACCCGTCTTGCCGGCGCAGGCCGGCATCCCGCTTCCTCTTGCCAAAGCTGGTACCCGGCCTTCACGGTAAGCGTCCGGTGAACTACGCGGCGTGTGAGAGTTGATTGGCTTCCGCCCAGTTCCACGGCAGGAGTTCTGCCACGCGGTTGATGGGATGATCTGCGATGCGTGCGAGGACGGAGCGGAGGTAGGCTTCCGTGTCGATGCCGTTGAGCTTGGCGGTTTCGATGAGGGAGTAGATGGCGGCGGCCCGTTCGCCTCCGGCATCCGATCCTGCGAACAGCCAGTTCTTGCGACCGAGTGCTATGCCGCGGATGGATCTCTCGGCGGCATTGTTGTCGATCTCGAGCGTGCCGTCATCAATGTATCTGCTGAGGGCGGTCCAGCGCCCCAGGGCATAGCGCATGGCCTTGGCCAGGCCGGCCTTGGCCGAAAGCCTGGGAAGGGTTGCTTCGATCCATGCTCTCAGGGCGTCGAGACGCGGTCGGGCGTCTTCCTGTCGGACACGCCTTCGCTCATCAGGCGGTTTTCCGCGAATGGTGTCTTCGATGCCGTAGAGGGCCCCGATGCGGTCGAGGGCTTCGGCCGTCGTGGCAGATGGCTTGCTGGCATGCTCGTCGAAGAACTTGCGCCGGACATGGGCCCAGCAGGCGGCCTCGGTGACCATGCCTGTTTCGAAGACGGCATTGAACCCTGCATATCCGTCGGCATGCAGCACGCCGGTGAAGGTCCTGAGGTGCTTCTGCGGGTGCTCGCCCTTGCGGTCGGGCGAGTAGAGGAACACCGCGGCCGGCGGCTGGGATGATCCATGCGGCCTGCCATCCCGGACATAGGTCCACAGCCGCCCGGTCTTTGTCTTTCCAAGCCCTGCGGCCAGCACCGGCACCGGCGTATCGTCGCCATGCAGGACGGCGCTGGACAGGACATCGCGGCGCAGCGCAGTTACCAGTGGATCGAGAAGCGCCACCGAGCGGCCCACCCAGTCGGCCAGGGTGGAGCGTTCGAGGTCGACGCCTTCACGGGCGTAGATCTCGGACTGCCTGTAGAGCGGAAGATGGTCGGCATACTTGCTGACCAGCACATGAGCGAGGAGCCCGGGCCCCGGCTTTCCCCGCTCGATGGGCAGGGACGGCATCGGGGCCTGGACGATGGTCTCGCAGACCCGGCAGGAGAGCTTCGGGCGCACATGCCGGATGACCTTGAAGGAGGCTGGCACATAATCGAGCACTTCGGTGACGTCCTCGCCCAGCCTGCGCAGAGCGCCGCCGCAGTTCGGGCAGGCGCAGGCGGGCTCGTGGACCTCCTCCTCGCGCGGGAGATGGCCGGGCGGCGGCTTGCGGTATGGCTTCTCAATCAGCTTCTGGACGGCAGCAGGACGGCGGGCCGCCTCGCTGGCCTCCTCCTCGTGCAGGGCGTCGAGTTCCAGTTCGAGCTGCTCGATCTCCCGGGAGAGCCTCTCAGACGACTGGCCGAACTGCATCCGCTTCAGCTTGGCGAGGCGGGCCTCGAGCTGGGCGATCTTCAGCCCCTGGGTCTTCACCGTCCCGACCAGCTGTTGCACCAGTGCCTTGAGCGCCTGGGCATCCTCCGGAAGGTTGGCAAGGTCTATCTCCATGGATGTATTGTTATGCTGACAGCGCCTGATCCGCGCCTGCGCAATCTGCCGCGAGTCATTCCGGCGCAGGTGGCGCTATCCCGCAAGCTCCGGGCGCTGCGTCCTGACCGGCGCCCGCCAGTCGATGCCTTCCAGCAAATAGCCGAGCTGGGCGGCGCTGATCGTCACGGCGTCACCAGTGGTCGAAGGCCAGATGAACCGTCCACGCTCCAGGCGCTTGGCGAACAGGCACATGCCCTGGCCATCATGCCAGATCAGCTTGATCAGGTCGCCGCGCTTGCCCCGGAACACGAACAACTGCCCGCCGAACGGATCCGCCTCGAGCGTCTCCTGCACCAGCATCGCCAGCCCGCCAAAGCCCTTGCGCATGTCCGTGTGGCCCGCCGCCAGCCAGACCCTGACACCTGCAGGAACCGGGATCATCGTCCTTCCAGAACCGCGATCACACACCTCAGGGCCTGCACATCCACCGGGCCGCTCAGCCGCACCCGGCGGCCACCAGCCAACTCGATCTCGATCAGGCCACCGTCCGGTGCCTGGATCACAGGCGCCTCCGCTCTCTGCGGAGGTGCGGCGGGAGACGTCAGCACCACCGGCACAAACACGCCGCCAGCCTTCTTGACGCTCGCCCGCTTGCCAGGAAGCCCAGCCTGCCGCCGCCACCGGAACACCAGGCTCACCGCAACGCCATGCCGCCGGGCAACTACCGATACCGGTGCCGTCTCGCTCTCGGCAACAATCTGCCGGCGTTCTTCCGCCGTCCACCGCCGCCTCGTCTCCGCTACAACGTCAAAACTCTTCATGGCTATGTCCAGACATAGGACCGGCACCGACCTTGTCGACGCTTCGATCCTCACAAGGACATAGCTTCAACAGCGATACATCCGTCCAAACAAGGCGGCCGGGACCGGACGGTTACGGAACATGGACCCACGCCCCCGCAGGAGGGGTCCCTTTTGGAAGCCGATCACCCCGGAAACGGGGTCCTTATTGCGCGCCGATCAACAGTCTCGCTT
>DAISVW010000385.1:0-2775 GCA_036826695.1 Aestuariivirga sp. | reverse complement strand
TCACGTCATCGCCCTGCTTCCAGTCGGCAGGCGTGGCCACGGACTTGGAGGCGGTGAGCTGCAGCGAATCCAGCACCCGGATGATCTCGTTGAAGTTCCGGCCGGTGCTCATCGGATAGGCGACGATGAACTTGATCTTCTTGTCGGGCCCGATGATGAAGACGTTGCGGACGGTGGCGTTGTCGGCGGCAGTGCGGCCCTTGGCGCCGCCAGAGGCGTTGGGATGGATCATGCCATAGAGCTTGGCCACGGCAAGGTCGTCATCGCCGATCATCGGATAGTTGACGGACGCGCCCGTCACGTCGGCGATATCCTGCTTCCAGCGCTGGTGATCCTCGACCGAGTCGACCGAAATGCCGATCAGCTTGACGCCCCGCTTGTCGAATTCGGATTTCATCCGCGCCACCGACCCCAGCTCGGTGGTGCACACCGGCGTGAAATCCTTCGGGTGCGAGAAGAAGACGGCCCAGTTGCCGTCGATGTAGTCATGAAACCTGAGGCGGCCCTCGGTGGTGCTGGCCTCGAAGTCCGGGGCGATATCGCCAATCTGCAATGCCATAGTGACCTCCATCATGTCGAAGGGGATCTTATACCAGAACATCTGTTCGGAATAAAGAACATTCCGTCCGGCTTTCCGTTCATGACGGCTTTGCGGGAATCGCCGGGCTCCGGCAAGATCGGCTCAACAGGAGTAACAGCCATGTCCCATCTCCGATCCTTCCCGGTCATCGCCCTGGTGATCGCCGCCTATCTTCTGATGGCATTGGGCGGCAGCATGCTGATCGATGCCGATGCCTGGTCGATGACCATGCCGTCGGGCGCCGAACTCACCCTGCGGGGCGGCGATCTGTTCGTGATCGCCGGGCTGGTGGCGCTCTGCATCGATCTGATGCACAGCGGCGGAAGCCGGACCGTCCGTGTGCTGCTGTCTGGGCTGACAGCCGCGGTTGCCATTGCCTGCCTCGTCTTCTTTGGGCTTGCCGGCACCTCGACCTTCCTGCTGCTGAGCCTGATGGCGCTGATCGTCGCGCTGGTGCGGGCAGCCGGAACGCGGGCCTGACCTGTGGCCGTGCTGCCGCCAAGGTACGAGTTGCGCCGCTGATCGGGCTGGTGTTTAAGGCGCGGCGAACACTGATTTCAGCGCCGGACGCCACATGCTCGAGAAGACCTTCACGCCCCAGGAGATGGAATCCCGGCTCTATGCCGAATGGGAGGCCAGAGGCTATTTCAAGCCGGGACGCAATCAGAAGGGTGACCCCTACACCATCGTGATCCCGCCGCCCAATGTGACGGGCTCGCTGCACATGGGCCATGCGCTGAACAACACCATCCAGGACATTCTGGTGCGCTTCGAGCGCATGCGCGGACGCGACGTGTTGTGGCAGCCCGGCACCGACCACGCGGGCATCGCCACCCAAATGGTGGTGGAGCGGCTGCTGCAGAAGGAAAACAACACCGACCGCCGCAGCATGGGCCGCGAGGCCTTCCTCAAGCGGGTCTGGGCGTGGAAAGAAGAATCGGGCGGCACCATCTCGCGCCAGTTGCGAAGGCTGGGCGCTTCCTGCGACTGGTCGCGCGAGCGCTTCACCATGGACGAGGGCCTGTCGCGCGCTGTCATCAAGGTTTTCGTGCAGCTCTACAGGGACGGGCTGATCTACAAGGACAAGCGGCTGGTCAACTGGGACCCGAAACTGCTGACGGCGATCTCGGATCTCGAAGTGGTGCAGAAGGAGGTGAAAGGAAGCCTCTGGCATCTGCGCTATCCGATCGAGGGCAGTGACGAGGTGATCGTGGTCGCCACCACGAGGCCCGAGACCATGCTGGGAGACTCGGGCGTTGCCGTTCACCCCGAAAACGAAAAACTCAAACATTTGATCGGCAAGATGGCGCGGCTGCCGCTGGTCGGCCGCCTGATCCCCATTGTCGGCGACGATTACGCCGACCCCGAGAAGGGCACGGGCGCCGTCAAGATCACGCCGGCCCATGACTTCAACGATTTCGAGGTGGGCAGGCGGCACAACCTGCCGCAGATCAACATTCTCGACCAGTTCGGCAAGATCGAGCTGGCGGGCGAGGATTTCGCGCGCGTGCGGGAGTTGCACGGGCTTGAGCGGTTCGCGGCGCGCAAACGCATCGTGGCCATGCTGGAAGAGCAGGGGTTCCTCGAGAAGATCGAGCCGCATGTGCATCAGGTGCCGCATGGCGACCGATCGGATGTGGTGATCGAGCCATGGCTTACCGAACAGTGGTACGTGAATGCCGCGGAACTCGCCAGGCCCGCCATCGCCGCGGTGGAGAAGGGCGATACCGTCTTCGTGCCCAAGAACTGGGAGAAGACCTATTACGAATGGATGCGCAACATCCAGCCGTGGTGCATCTCGCGCCAGCTGTGGTGGGGGCACCAGATTCCGGCGTGGTACGGGCCGGACGGCGCGGTGTTCGTCGCGGAGACCGAGGCCGAGGCGAAGGCCGCTGCCGCCAAGCACTATGGCAAGGCAGTGACGCTCACCCGCGACGAGGACGTGCTCGACACCTGGTTCTCATCCGCCCTGTGGCCGTTCTCCACCCTGGGCTGGCCCGATGAAACGCCGGCGCTCAAGCGCCATTACCCCACCGACGTGCTGGTCACCGGTTTCGACATCATCTTCTTCTGGGTCGCCCGGATGATGATGATGGGCCTGCACTTCATGCGCGAGACGCCCTTTCACACCGTCTACATTCACGCGCTGGTCCGCGACGAGAAGGGCCAGAAGATGTCGAAGTCGAAGGGCAACG
>DAISVW010000384.1:2266-2790 GCA_036826695.1 Aestuariivirga sp. | reverse complement strand
CCGAAATCACCCCGTTCATCGAACTCCGCATCTGGGACGATGAAGACCTGCCGGCGCTGGCCAAGATGGCGGATGCCATGCATTCGCAGGGCGCGCTGGCCGGCATCGAGCTCGCCTATAGCGGCGCCAACGGCCCCAACCTCTATACCCGCGAGGTGCCGCTCGCCCCGTCGCATACGCCGATCCTGACCTTCACCAGCGACCCCGTGCAGGCCCGCGCCATGGACAAAGAGGACATCCGCAACCTCCGGCACTGGCACCGGCTGGCCTACCGGCGGGCCAGGCGGGCGGGCTTCGACATCCTCTGCCTCTATGGCGCCCATGGCTTCGGCATCATCCAGCATTTCCTGTCGCCGCGCACCAACCAGCGCAGCGATGAATATGGCGGCTCGCTCGCCAACCGCGCCCGGCTGCTGAAGGAGCTGATCTCGGGTGCCCGCGACGGGGTGGGCGATCGTTGCGCGATTGCCGTGCGCCTGTCGCTCGACGGCTACATCGGCGGTGACATCAGCTCGTGCCGGTTC
>DAISVW010000384.1:0-2256 GCA_036826695.1 Aestuariivirga sp. | reverse complement strand
TGCGCCTTCGCGGTGCGCCTGTTGCTCGTCGAACTCGCCGGTGTGGCGGGCTTCTCTATTTCGCAGTTGCGTGACCTCGTTGCCATGCATGCCGATCTCCCCGATCTGTGGGATTTCGCGCATGGCACCTGGGAGGCCTGTTCCGGCACCTCGCGCTTCAAGCCCGAGGCCGCCCAGGAAGAGCTGATCCGCGGCCTCAAACAGCTGACACCGAAGCCGGTGGTGGGGGTTGGCCGCTTCACCTCGCCCGACCAGATGGTCAGACAAGTGCGCCAGGGCCTGATGGATTTCATCGGCGCGGCCAGGCCATCGATCGCCGACCCGTTCCTGCCGCGCAAGATCGACGAAGGCCGCATCGAGGACATCCGCGAATGCATCGGCTGCAACATCTGCGTCACCGGCGACATGACCATGTCGCTGTCACGCTGCACGCAGAATTCATCCTTCATGGAGGAGTGGCGCAAGGGCTGGCACCCGGAGCGCATCAGGCCGAAACAATCAGACGCGCGGGTGCTGGTGGTGGGGGCGGGGCCAGCCGGACTTTCCGCCGCGCATAAGCTGGGCTTGCGCGGCTATGAGGTGGCGCTCGCCGAAGCCACCGCCGAGCTCGGCGGCCGGGTGAGCCGCGAAAGCCGCCTTCCCGGGCTCAGCGCCTGGGGCCGGGTGCGCGACTACCGCCAGGGCCAGATCGCCCGCATGGCCAATGTTGGCGTCTACCGGGATTCGCGTCTCACTGCTGATGACATTCTCGGTTTCGGCTTCTCCCATGTGGCCATCGCCACCGGCGCACGCTGGCGGCGTGACGGCGTGGCGCGCTACAATCTTCTGCCCATCGCCATCGATCCGGAGATGCCGGTGTTCACGCCGGATGACATCATGGCGGGCGAGCTCCCCGCCGGCGTGGTGGCGGTCTATGACGATGATCACTATTACATGGCCAGCGTCATCGCCGAGCTGCTGATCAGCAAGGGCTGCAAGGTCATCTTCCTCACGCCCTCCGCGCGGGCCGCCGAATGGAGCTTCAACACGCTGGAGCAGGCGGCGATCCAGGCGCGGCTCCTCGAAGCGGGCGTCGATGTGCGGGTGACGCGCGGCCTGGCCAGCGTTGAGAAGGGCGCGGTGACAGCGCGCTGCACCTATACGGGCAGGCTTGAACGCGTGGCCTGCGATGCGGTGGTGATGGTCACCGCCAGGCTTCCCGAGGACGGCCTCTATCTGGCGCTCGCTGAGCGGCGCGAAGAATGGGCGGCTCATGGCATCCAGTCGGTGAGGGTGATCGGCGATGCCAATGCGCCCGCCGCCATCGCCTGGGCCACCTATGCCGGCCACCGCTACGCCGAGGAGCTTGACGCCGAACCCCTGGGCGATGAACTTCCGTTCCGCCGCGAAATCGCCCGCCTGAAGGACTGACCGCCATGACCAGGCTCAAAGCCGCCATCACCCAGATGGCTTCCGAAAACGACTGGGCCCGCAACTGCGACAAGGCCGAGGCGCTGGTGCGCCGCGCCGTGGCGGAGGGCGCCGGGCTGGTGCTGCTGCAGGAACTGTTCGACGGCGATTATTTCTGCATCGAGCAGCATGCGGCGTTCCTGGCCCGCGCCGCGGAGATCGACCGCCACCAGACGGTCAAACGCTTCGCGGCGCTGGCACGCGAGCTGGGCGTGGTGCAGCAGGTGAGCGTGTTCGAGCGGGCGGGCACGGTGCATTTCAACACCACCGTCATCGTCGATGCCGATGGCCGCCAGCTTGGCATCTACCGCAAGAGCCATATTCCGGACGGCCGCGGCTATCAGGAGAAATTCTATTTCTCGCCGGGCGACACCGGCTTCAAGGTGTGGGACACCGCGGCGGGCCGCATCGGGCTCGGCATCTGCTGGGACCAGTGGTTCCCGGAAGCGGCGCGCGCCATGGCGCTGATGGGGGCGTAAATCCTGCTCTACCCGACCGCCATCGGCTCCGAGCCGCCCAACCCGGATTATGATTCCTCCACCCACTGGCAAAACGTGATGCGCGGCCACGCCGCGGCCAACATCATGCCGCTGCTGGCCGCGAACCGGGTGGGCCGCGAGACCGCCCCCGATGGCCGCTTCGACATCTTCTATGGCCGCTCCTTCATCGCCGACCATCAGGGCGAGAAACTCGCCGAGATGGACCGGGTGGAGGAAGGGCTGCGGGTGGCGGAATTCGATCTCGCTGCGATTGCCGAATTGCGCCGCTCCTGGGGCCTGTTCCGCGACCGGCGGCCGGAGCTTTAGG
>DAISVW010000383.1:0-2815 GCA_036826695.1 Aestuariivirga sp. | reverse complement strand
GGAGTAAGAGCTGCGGTCCGGTCGCGCGCTGAATGCCTTCGAGAAGCCTCTCCTGCACCTGCACCTTGACCTCCATGCCGCCAGCCGCCTCGAAGAACAGCGTCACCATGGAGCCCACGAATTCCTCGGATATCAGTTGGGCGCTGAATGTGTTGCGCGCTGCTGGCCGGGTAGCCGAGATGGCCATCACGTCAGCCGCCACGACAACGCTGACCGCCGCGCCGGGCTGGGCCTTGGAATCGAGTTCGAAGGTTCCGGCCGCCGTCTCGACATTGCCCGCCGCATTGACGGTGCCGGTGAAGATGTTGTTGCGGCCCACGAACTCGGCCACGAAGCGGTTGGCGGGGGTGCGGTAGATGTCCCGCGCCGAGCCGATCTGGGCGATCTCGCCCTTGGACATGATCACCACGCGGTCGGCCATGGCGAAGGCTTCCGACTGCGAGTGCGTCACATAGACGAAGGTGATGCCCAACTCGCGCTGCAGCTTGGTCAGCACCCCCTGCATGCGGATGACGAGATGCGCATCGAGCGCCGAGAGCGGCTCGTCGAGCAGCAGGATCCTGGGCTCGGTGACCAGGGCGCGGGCCAGGGCCACGCGCTGGCGCTGGCCGCCCGAGAGCGAGTTGACGTCGCGCTCAGCAAATTCGCCAATGCCGAGCCGCTCCAGCCAGTCCAGCGCCTTCTTGCGCCGGGTCTGGGCATCCTGGCCCCGCATCTTGAGGCCGAATTCGACATTCTGGCGGGCGTTGAGGAACGGAAACAGCGCCAGCGACTGCCACACCATGGGCGTGTCGCGCTCATGCGGCTTGACGCCCAGCAGCGATGTGCCGGCCAGCCGGATGTCGCCCTCGGTCGGCTCTTCGAGCCCGGCCAGCATGCGCAGCGTCGTGGTCTTGCCGCAGCCCGAGGGGCCCATGAAGGCGAGGAACTCGCCTTCGCGGATCTCGAAATTCATGCGCTTCACCGCCTCGAAGGTGCCGAAGCGCTTGACGACATTGTCGAACACGACGAGTGGCTCGGGCATCAGGCGTGATCCGCTTTCCTGGCGCGGCCCATGATGAGCATCTGCGCGATGACGACGAGGGTGATGGAGACGAAGAATACGGCGGTGCCGATGGCATTGACCTGCGGATCGATGTTGCCGGTCAGGATTTCGAGGATCACCACCGGAACTGTCTTGTTGAGGCCGGAGACGAACCAGGCGACCGCGAATTCATCGAAGGACACCGCCGCGGTGAGGCAAAGGCTGGCGATGATCGAGGGCAGCGTGAAGGGGATGATGACCGATTTCATGGTCTTCCACTCCGAGGCGCCGAGGTTCCAGGCGGCGGGCTCCAGATTGGCGTCCATCTGGCTGAGCCGGAGCCTGATCACCGCCATGGCGAAGGGCGCGCACAGCACCACATGCGCGATGATGATCGAGATGGTCATGCCCGAGGCATTGAACATCGACAGCCAGCCCAGCATGGCGAGCGCCAGGATGATCAGCGGAATGGTCGGCGGCAGCAGCGCCAGCACCAGGAACAGCTTCTTGCCGAGAAAGTCGTAGCGGTAGTCGGTGTAGGCGGCGGAAAAGCCGATGAAGGTCGAAATCACGGCGGTAACGGCGCTGACGATCAGGCTGCGCAGCGCGCCATCCCAGACTTCCGGATTGCTGAAGGCCTTCGCATACCAGTCGGTGGTGAAGGAGCCGAGCGGGATCGTGGGGAAACGGTCGGAGTTGAACGAGAACACCAGGCTCGCCACGATCGGCGCAAAGACGAACACGAAGACCAGGGCCACATAGGCCCGGAGAATCCAGCGGAGCGGCCTGTCGTCCCTCATCTGCCACGCTTCCTGTAGGCGAAGCCGATGGCCGTGAAAGCGACGACCAGCAGGGTGACGATCATCATGATGGCGACGACGGCGGCGCGCGGCCATTGCAGGCCGGGTTTCGAGGTGTCGACGATCATGATGGAGAGCGTGGGCGGCTTCGAGCCGCCCAGATAATAGGGCGACACGAAATCGCCGAAGGACAGGATGAAGCAGAAGACAGCGGCCACCACGAGCCCGGTCTTGGCGAGCGGCACCACCACCGTGAACACCGTGCGAAGCCGCCCGCAGCCGAGATTATGAGCGGCCTCCACCAGGCGCTTGTCGATGTTGGCGAGCGCGAAGGTCTGCAGGATCACGGCGAGCGGCAGGCACAGCGTGAGATAGCCCACCATGGTGCCGAGCGTGGTGTTGAGCATCTGGTAGGGCCCGAGGCCGAGGTAGGAAAGCCCGGCATTGATCACGCCCTGCTGGGCGAGGATCACCTGCCAGGCGAAGACGCGCACCACATAGCTGGTGAAGAACGGAATGATGAGAAAGAAGATGGCCCAGCGCCGGGCGCGTTCCGAGGCCTTGAAGGCGAGATGGTAGCTGGCCGGAAAGGCGGCGAGGCTGGTCAGCACCGTGGCGAGCACGGCAAGCCAAAGGGTGAGAAAATAGGCATCCCAGAAGAATCCGCGCGTCAGCATGCGCTCCCAGTTCGAGAACTGGAAGGCGGGTTCCATGCGATAGTTCTTCACCAGGAAGAACGACATCGCCACCATGAAGATCAGCGGGCCGACGAAGAACAGACCCTGCCAGACAATCAGCGGCAGCCGCCAGGCTATCGCATAGAGGTCTGGCCTGGTGCGGTCTCTGGTGATCATGTGAGAGGCCTGGATTCGTCGCAGGCAAGGAAGACCGCCGGGTCGAACCCGGAAGCGACGGGAGGCGAGAGGCGTCCACCGGCAGCGCCCGTGATGATGGCCGGGTCGAGCCCGGCCATGACGAGAGGGGGGACCTC
>DAISVW010000382.1:0-2831 GCA_036826695.1 Aestuariivirga sp. | reverse complement strand
ACTCGCTCGCCCCGGCATAGGCGAGTTCGGTCGGCCTGGCGCGGTGCAGGCCATTTTTGAGCGCCAGGTCGAACAGCTTGGTGGCGGCAATCGCGATGCCTGCCGCCCAGGCGGCCCGGTAGGCCTTGTGCCAGACAAGCCAGAGAACGATGGTGACGGCCAGCGCCGTCATCACCACGGTATCGCCCAGCATGGTGATCACCGTCATGATCTCGTCAGCGGGCGCGTTGCGCGATTCGCGCATCAGGCTCGCAACCGAGATGTCGAGGTTGGAGATCTCCCCGCCGGTGCCCGCCCTGACGGCGATGTTGATCAGCGCGGCGAGCCCGGCGAAGACGACCGCCGCGAACACCACGATGATCACCGACCGCGGATTCTCCGGCGCCACGGCGCGGGCGAAGCGCTGCCAGGAGCGGCCCTGCTTGCGCCGCGCCCACGCGGAGACCCGCGACAGCAGATGGTTCAGATAGGGCGAAACACCCGCCGCTGCGAGCCGGATCACGTATCCTGCCAGCGCCAGGATGAAGAGCAGGACGAGCAGCACCATGAGCAGCCGGCCGCTCAGCTCGCCCGCGAAAGCCAGCCCCTGCCCGATCAGCACGCCCGGCACCACATGCGCGAAGGCCCAGACGATTCCGGACGTCACGTTGACGATCAGGAAGAACATCTGGTTCATGCCGAGCATGCCGACGATGCCCGGCACCACCGATTTCACGCCCGGCACGAAACGGCCGATGGCCACGCTCTTGCCGCCATGCTCGCGGACGAAATCCTCGCCCTTGGCGACGAGCTGCGGATAGAGATGGAGCGGCCACATGGTCTTGAGCCGCTCGCCGAACAGGCGTCCCGCCCAGTAGGATACCTGGTCGCCGATGATGCAGCCGACGGCAGTGACGGCGATCACCGGCCAGAAGCCGAGGTGCCCGGTGCCGACCAGCACACCCGCCCCCACCAGCACGGCGGTCGAGGGCACGAACAGGCCGATGATCAGCAGCGCCTCGCCCATGGCGATCAGGAAAATGATGACCAGCGCCCACTCGGGATTGGCGGTGAAGAAGTCGAGAACGGGCCTGATGGTGTCGAGCACGGGCGGTGATCTTCCTGTTGCGGAGGCCGGCCGGTCTCAGCGCAGGTGCTTTGGCATGTCGGGCGCCGCAGGGCAATCCGGGGTGGTGAGCGGGATCTGCTCGTAGGGGTTATCGGCGGCCGGGGCTGTCGCCGGCGGGCAGGCCGCGCGGGGTTTGGGCGCGGCATGGGGGGCCGATTCCTCGTAAATCACGGCGGGCGCCATTTCCTCCATCCAGTCGTCATGGCCCTCCCAGTTCATGGCGAAAGCCGTTCCTGGGCAGATGAGCAGCAGGTAGATCAGGATTGCGGGGCGCATGACGATGGAGTTTACGGAGATACCTGCGGCAAAGACAAGCCTCAGATCGCAATTAGAGCCATTGGAGCCAGCCCGGCCATGGTCCATATTAGGGCCGAATGACGGATATTGATCAAAGCGCCCGGCCGGCGGGAGTGCTGCGCACCTGGCTGGGCTTCGCCGGCCTGTGCCTCGCCATGTTCATGGCCGTCCTCGATATTCAGATCGTCGTCACCTCGCTCAGCGTCATCGAGAAATCGCTGAAGATCGGCGCCGACCGCATGAGCTGGGTGCAGACGTCCTATCTGATCGCCGAGATCATCACCATCCCGCTCACCGGCCTCCTGATGCGGGTGTTGAGCATGCGCACCCTGGTGATCGCCGCCACCATCATCTTCGTCTTCGCCTCGGTCGGCTGCGCGGCGAGCACGGGCTTTGCGAGCCTCGTTGGTTTCCGGGTGGTGCAGGGCATGGCGGCGGGCGTCCTGATGCCCGTTGTGTTCGCGGCGGTGTTCCTGCTGTTCCGGCCCGGAACCCAACAGGCGGTGGCCACCGTGCTCGGCGGCGTCGTGGCGGTGATCGCGCCCTCCATGGGGCCGATCATGGGCGGTCTCATCACCGAGAACCTGTCCTGGCACTGGCTGTTCCTGATCAATGTCGTTCCCGGCATCGCGGTGGTGCTGATCAGCCTCGTCTGCCTGCCGCGCGAGCCCATGCAGCTGGGGCTGTTGCGCAATCTGGACATCACCTCGATCGTCCTGATCGCCGGTTCGCTCGCCGCGCTCGAGATCGGGCTCAAGCAGGCGCCGGAACTGGGCTGGCTGTCGCCGGTGACGCTGGCCCTGCTCACGGGCTTCGCCGTGCTGATGGCACTGACCGTGATGCGGCCGAAGCCCGCCGTCGATTTCAGCCTGCTGCGCGACCGTTACCTCGCCTATGGCTGTGCGCTGAGCTTCTTCGTCGGCATCGGGCTTTATGGCTCGGTCTACCTGATGCCGGTGTTCCTGTCGCTGGTGCGCTACATGGGCCCGGTCGAGATCGGTATGGTGGTGCTGGTGACCGGCCTGGCGCAGCTTGTATCCGCGCCGGTTTCCGTGCTGCTCGACCGGATAGCCCCGGCCCGCGTCCTGAGCATGCTCGGCTTTGCCGCCTTCGCCGCCGGGCTGTTCATGAGCGGTTTTCAAACCAGGCTCTCGGGCTATGACGAGCTGTTCTGGCCCCAGGTCGTGCGCGGCATCGCGCTCGGCTTCTGCATTGTGCCGGTCACCCGCTTTGCGCTTGGCTTCCTGCCGCTCGACCGGGTGAGCGACGGCAGCGGCCTCTATAATCTCTCGCGCGCTTTGGGCGGGGTGATCGGCATCGCGCTCATCGACACCGTGCTGTTCACCCGGACCGCCGAGCATGCCGCCCGCCTGAAGGAAATGCTGACGGCGGATCCGGCCGCCGCCGCCGCCTTGCTGCAGATTTC
>DAISVW010000381.1:0-2839 GCA_036826695.1 Aestuariivirga sp. | reverse complement strand
GCAAGTTTCGCTTGATAACGACATCGTGATCCGAACTGTTACGTCCGGAATATCTGTTTAATCGTTTGTGCTGACGTGCCAGTATGACTGGCCGCAGGAAAGGACCAAGAAATGAGTGAGACTCCGAACTACGACGTATCGCCGTCCGAGGCGAGCTTCATCGATGGCTTGCGGCAGATCGATCTGGACGCGCTGGGTAACGGCGTCTCCGAAAACCCGGGTTCAACCGAGAGCCAGGACGCAGGGTCCGGCGAGGAGTATCAGGGTAACCAGCCTGCCGCCGAAACCGATGTCTTCGATGACGATTCCATTTTCAATTACGATTTTGACTTGGCCGCTCGCGGTATCGCAGCAGATGCAGGGGCCTCTGACGTGTCGGTTTCCGACGGGCCTGCTCTGGCGGAGGAAGAGCCCCTCGTCAGCGAGACCGTGACAACGCTTTACGATGCCGATGGCAACATCACCGGCTACAGCATCGTCACGACGGGCAGCGATGGCAGTGGTTTGAGCTATACCCACACCGCCAGCTACGACGCCAGCTGGAACGTGACAGGGTGGTCCTACTCCGACAGCTCCGGCTACGCCAGCAGCACGACTTACGAGACGCTGACCGATGCCGATGGCAACATCACCGGCTACAGCATCGTCACGACGGGCAGCGATGCCAGTGGTTCAAGCTTTACCTACGCCAACACCTACGACGCCAGCTGGAACGTGACCGGAACATCCTATTCCGACAGCTCCGGCTTCGCCAGCAGCGCGATTTACGAGGCCAACACCGACGCCGATGGCAATTTCGCCGGTTACACTGTTTCGTGGACCGTCACGAACGCCGATGGTTCCACATATTCGGCAGTCTACGATTATGATGCCAGTGGCAACCTGATCGATGAAGGTTCAGGCGTCGGTGATTACGTCATGGTCGACGACGGGTCGCTGACCGGGGATCTGGCCACGGATCCGCCGGCGGATTATTCGGTCAACGACATCGACACCGGGCCGCTTGTCGACGACGCAGAACCCTCCGTCAGTTATGGTCCGGATGACCTGGTGCAGGTCGAGGTCCTTTCAGACGTCAATGACCTGGCCGTCGCCCGGGAAGCGAATTCCGGCTTCATTCTTGCCTAGTGCGGCGTCGGCATCTCCAGCCCTTGCGGGCCGGAGATGCCGGTCATCTTGTTTCCGCCTTCCGTCCGTCCGGCGCTCCCAGGGCGGGGCATCATCCCGATCCGCCCGGAGCATCGGGCGATGAACGGTACGCATCTCAAACAGTGCAATGCTCATCATTGCCCGGACTTGATCCGGGCGATGATGAGCGTTCTTGTTTGGAACACCTGAGTTCAATTGACGGGTTGGTAACGCCGTCCTTGTGCCACTGGGGCCGGGAAGGATAGGAATGAGCCTTGGCCGGTCAGATACAACGGCCGGCGAGGGCTCGGCGATGACGGGATCGAAGCGGTTTGCCAGGCGGGCGGAACGGCCGGTCAACAGGGACACCTATGTCCAGGAGGACGCGAGCCTCGGCCTCGTGGTGATGGACAGCCCGCATGATCCGAAGCCTTCGATCCGCGTCGAGAACGGCCTGATCACCGAGATCGACGGCTGCCCGGCGGAGCGCTTCGACACCATCGACCGATATATCGCCCGCCATGCCATCAATGTGGAGGCGGCCGGCGAGGCGATGGCGACGGACTCGCTCACCATCGCCCGCATGCTGGTCGACATCAATGTTCCCCGAAAGCGGCTGATGTGGCTGATGTCCGGCTGCACGCCGGCCAAGCTCTGCGAGATCGTCTCGCATCTCAACGTCGTCGAGATGATGATGGCGATGCAGAAGATGCGGGCCCGCCAGCAGCCCGGCAATCAGGCCCATGTCACCAACTGGCGGGAGAACCCGGTCCTGATGGCGGCGGACGCCGCGGAGGCGGCGCTGCGCGGCTTCGACGAGCTCGAGACCACCTGCCGGGTTGCCCGCATGGCGCCGTTCAATTCGCTGGCATTGCTGGTCGGTTCGCAGACGCCGCACGGCGGGGTGCTCACCCAATGCGCGGTGGAGGAGGGGCTCAATCTCCGTCTTGGCCTCAAGGGCCTCACCTCTTACGCCGAGACGCTGTCGGTCTACGGCACCGACGAGGCGCTGCGCGACGGCGACGACACGCCCTGGTCGAAGGGGCTTCTTGCCTCGGCCTATGCCTCGCGCGGCATCAAGATCCGTTTCACCTCCGGCACCGGCGCCGAGACGCTGATGGGCTATGAGGCGGGCAAGTCCATGCTCTATCTCGAGGCCCGCTGCCTGATGCTGGTCAAGGGCTCGGGCGCGCAGGGTGTCCAGAACGGTTCGATCAGCTGCATCGCGCTGCCCTCGGCGCTGCCGGGCGGCGTGCGCGCCGTGCTGGCGGAGAATCTGATCGCCGCGTCGCTGGGCCTCGAGGTGGCCTCCGGCAATGACGCCATGTCGTCGCATTCCGACATGCGCAAGGCGGCGAAGCTGATGCTGCAGTTTCTGCCCGGCACGGATTTCATCACGTCTGGCTACAGTTCGATGCCGCGGCGGGACAACATGTTCGGCGGCGGCAATTTCGATGCCGACGACATGGATGACTGGCTGGTCATCCAGCGCGACATGCTCGTCGATGCCGGCATGGAACCGGTCACCGAAGAGGCGGTGCTGGACGTGCGGCGCAAGGCCGGACGGGCGATGCAGGCGGTGTTTCGCGAATTGGGCTTTCCGGCCATCAGCGCTGCCGAGATCGAGGCCGCCGTCACCGCCTACAGTTCGGAGGACATGCCGGCACGAGACCTGGTGGCCGCTCTCGCCGCCGCCGATGCCTTTCTGGAT
>DAISVW010000380.1:0-2843 GCA_036826695.1 Aestuariivirga sp. | reverse complement strand
GCGAGGTTCCAGAAATGGATGTTCCAGCCGAGATCTTTGAGCAGCAGCATGGTACCTGCCACCGTAAACTCGATGTCGTCAGTGTGTGCGACGATGGCAAGTGCCTTGCCAACACTCACAACGCGACGACCTCACCGGTTTCAAGCGAACGGCGCGCGGCATTGGAGGTGGCGACTGCCAACCGCGCCTGCTCCGGCGTACCTTGATCCGGCGCGCGGCCTTCGCGCAAGCTTTGGACGAAATAGGCGATCTGGTTCTCGTAGTGATCACCGGGCTTGGGGTTGAGCGGATAGGATTTGCCAGCTTCGTGCACGATCAGACTCGACCCGCCGCCCATTTCGAGGCTCACACCACCTGCCCGGAAAATGAATTCAATCACGCCGCCTTCGCACAAGACCTTCAGTGCGGCGGTGAAGGGATAACCTGCCGGCATGAACTCGCTGCCGTCGACCACGCCATTGACATCGCCATAATCGACGATGGCGTGGAGATCGTTCCAAAGCTGCGGCTTCAGCTCGCGACCGCGGGCGTAGACGGATTTTGGCTGGCCGAACAGCCAGTTCAAGGCATCGAAGTCGTGGACGGCGAGATCGAGTACCGCTCCACCACTCCACGCCGGGTTCAGAAACCAATCTGACCATGCTGGAAGTTGCGAAAGCCGGGTCGCCACGGCGGAGATGGGCTTCCCAATTCTTCCGGATTGCACGAACTCGACCAGGGTCACGTACTCGCCCCAGAAGCGCACCACATGCGCTACCATCAATATCCGCTTCGCCGCCCTGGCCGACGCAACCATGCCATCGGTTTCTTCGGCAAGTAGCGCGAACGGCTTTTCCAGGAGAACGTGCTTGCCCTTCTCGAGCGCCGCGATAGTGGACGCCGCGTGCAAATGGGTGGGCAGTGTATTGCTGATCGCCACGATCGACGCGTCTTCAATGATGGCGCGATCATCGGAAACCGCGCGAGCTCCCACTTCGGCAGCGAGCTTCTCAGCCTTGTCCCTGTTCAGTGAGGAGACGGCAACGATTTCCACTCCCGGGATCTTCGCGTAAGCTCGCGCATGGGTGGTGCCCATGAACCCGGAACCAAGGATGCCAATTCTCATCGGACTGCCACCTAGTGCAGACCGAGCGCCGAGAGCGTCTTGTAGGAGGACTTCATCGCCTTGTTGACCTCGGCCAGGGACGGCCACGGCTCACCCTTGAACTCGATTTCCACACTCAAAGGTCCCTCGAAGCCACCGCGCTTCATGATCCCCAGAACCTTCTTGAAGTCCACATGACCCTTGCCGATGGCCGGAAAATTCCAGACCTTACCTTCGCCCTGCTTGTCCTTGAGATGGCAATGCACGAGCTTCGGCAAAGCATATGGCAGGTCGTCCACCGCCTTGACCCCGCCATAGAACTCCACGTTTGCCGTATCGTAGTTGATCAGCACATTCTTGCGCCCGATGCGCTTCAACAACGCGATAGCCGCTTTGGCCGATTTGGTGATCTCGCCATGAATTTCGATACCGAGCTTGATGCCACGCCCCGCCGCATCATCGGCCAAAGTGTGGATGTTACCCATGAATGCCTCTTCATCTTCAGTCTCGCTGTAATGGCCGCCGATGGCAGTGTTCATGATGTCGAGTCCAAGCCGCTCAGTGAGATCGAGCGCCTCGAGGCCGAGCTTCAGTCCGTCCTTAGTGGTCAGATCGGAATGACCGGAAAGCGAAATGGCGATCAGCCCCAGTCTGTTGAGCATGCGCTGCACGCCACCGAGGGTTCTTCCGTCAGCCCCGATCGGCACATGCTCGGTCCAGCCACGCACGGCGGTGAGCTCGACATACTTGTAGCCAGCCGCCGCGATGCCTTCGAGCGCTTCTTCGAGACTATAGGTATGGTAGGAGTTGGTGTGGCCGCCGAGCCGGTTCTTGAATGGCATAGGTCGCTTCCTTCCATTGTGTAATCGAGACAAGTGTGGCGCATGTGCCTATGCTTGGCAAGTCTCGCCAAATGATGCGCAGTACGTCACGCGCGACTTCCAGCTGAGGAACGTTTCAACCCACAACCACCCGGGCATCGCCCCGGGGGAGCCCTCCGCAGACCGTCTGGTCGCATGCATCGTCACCGGCTATGGGGCGACCGCCCGGCAGGTCACCGGCGCAACGATCGCCGGTGTTGCCGCAACGGTGGTGACGGCCAGGAACAGCGGCTATGCGCCCGCCATCATCGCGGTCCGTATCCCTGCAGGTGCATCGGGCGACATCGTCATCACCTACAGCGGTGCATGCCAGGAAAGCCATGTCGCCGGATATGTGCTGAGGGGGCTTTCGGGCTGCGATGCGATCAGCGCGGGCAACAATGGCGTCGCCTCCTCCGGCATGTCCTTGATCTGGCTGACGGGCGTTTCGAGGGCCATCGTGATTGCCGGCGGCAACCACTTTCGGGATAGCTCGAATCCGTGGTCGGCCGGAGGCATCGTCGACGACTTCGGTGGACCCTAGAACGCGGGTTCGATCTACTTCACGTTGGGTGAGGTTGTACCCGACGCCGGAGACCTTACGATCACCATGGACACGTCCAGCGCATACGCGTTCGCGGCAGTGGCGTGGAGGTAGGAGGCACTGAATGACCGAGTTCGGACTCCTGATCGACGGCATCCTCAGGAAGATCCGTCAGTATGGCGAGACGCCAGCCCACATCCCGCACAAGAAGGTGTCTTGGCATCCGGTTGTCCGGGACGAAGGCGCGACGGCCTTCACCGGGCGAGAGAACGGCAGCTGGGTGAGCAGCGCGGCGCTGACGGCGCTGGAAGAACGCCGTGCACGAAGGATCGCGGATCTTGCAGGGGTTGTCCTT
>DAISVW010000379.1:0-2853 GCA_036826695.1 Aestuariivirga sp. | reverse complement strand
GGTCCGCAACGGCCGCTGGGTGAACGTCCACTCCGGCGAAATCATTCCCGGAACAGACGTGGCGGTCACCGCCGGCCGCTTCGCCTAAGAGGGGCCCGACGCCGCCCATACGATCGGCCCAGCGACGGAGGTGATCGACGCCGCCGGGCGCTTCCTCGTTCCCGGCCTGTGCGACGGCCACATGCATGTCGAGAGCGGCATGGTGACGGTCACCGAGTTCGCCCGCGCCGTGATCCCGCACGGCACCACCACGATGTTCGCCGATCCCCACGAGATCGCCAATGTGCTGGGCCTGCCCGGCGTCAGGCTGATGCATGACGAGGCGATGGGGCTTCCCGTCAACGTCTTCATCCAGATGCCCTCCTGCGTGCCGAGTGCCCCTGGCCTCGAGAACCCGGGCGCCGAGCTGGGCCCCGCCGAAGTCGAGGAGGCGATGGGCTGGCCCAACATCATCGGGCTCGGCGAGATGATGAATTTCCCGGGCGTCATCGCCGGCGACCCCAAGATGCTGGCGGAAATCGCCGCCACCCAGAACGCCGGCAAGACCGTGGGCGGGCACTACGCCTCACCCGACCTGGGCCATGCGTTTCATGCCTATGCGGCGGGAGGCCCGGCCGACGACCATGAAGGTACCCGCCGCGAGGATGCCATCGCCCGGGTGCGGCAAGGCATGCGCGCCATGCTCAGGCTGGGCTCCGCCTGGTATGACGTGGCCGCCCAGATCAAGGCGGTGACCGAGGACGGGCTGGATTCGCGCAATTTCATTCTGTGCACGGATGATTCGCACTCCGGCACGCTGGTCAACGAGGGCCACATGAACCGCGTGGTCCGCCACGCCATCGCCCAGGGCCTCAAGCCCGTGACCGCGATCCAGATGGCGAGCCTCAACACCGCGCAGCATTTCGGCCTCGAGCGCGAGCTGGGCTCGATCGCGCCGGGCCGCCGCGCCGACATGATCCTGACCTCCGATCTGGTGGCGCTTCCCATCGAGATGGTGATCGCGCGCGGCAAGGTGCTGGCGGAAAACGGGCGGCTTGCCGCTGATATCCCGGCCTTCGCCTATCCGGCCTCGGCCCGCAATAGCGTGAACATGAAACGTGACCTGACGGCGGATGATTTCGCCATCGCCGCGCCCAAGGGCGCCAATGAGGTGACGGCCCGGGTGATCGGCGTGATCGAGAACCAGGCGCCCACCAGGGCCCTCGAGAAGCGCCTCAAGGTGGCGTCGGGGCTCGTCGATGCGGGGCTCGAGTCCGGCGTCTGCCAGATCGCGCTCGTCGAGCGCCACCGCGCCACGGGCGGCGTCGTCAACGCCTTCGTCTCGGGCTTCGGCTACAATGTCGATTGCGCGGTCGCCTCGACGGTTGCCCATGACAGCCACCACATGATCGTGGTGGGCACCAACCGCAGCGACATGGCGATGGCCGCGAACATCCTGCGCCAGGCGGGCGGCGGCGCCGTGGTGGTGAGCGGCGGCCGCCAGCTGGCGCTGGTCGAACTGCCGATCGCCGGGCTGATGTCGGACGAGCGCGCCGAGATCGTGGCCCGCAAGGCCGAGGCGCTCGTCCAGGCAATGAAGGATTGCGGCTGTACGCTGAACAACGCCTACATGCAGCACTCGCTGCTGGCGCTGGTGGTGATCCCCGAACTGCGCATCTCTGACGTCGGCCTCGTCGATGTGCGCAGCTTCGAGAAGGTGGAGCTGTTTGCCTGAAAAGAAAAGGAAGGCGCGCCGCAGACGCGCCCGCCCGTTACTTCAACGCCAGTTTCAGGCACTTCGCCGCCGACGTGGCAGCCGCCTTGGCATCGGCTTTCGGGAGTTTCCCGGATTTCACCAGTTCCTTGGTGGCCGAGGCGAGTTCACCTTTCAGCTTGGCCCCCGGCACAGCCTTTGGCAGCACAGCGTTGAAGATCTGCTGGCTGTTTGCATCAAGGCCCGCAGCACATTCCTTGGCCTCCGTCTGCCCCGCGACAGCGGGCGCAACCGCAAGTGCAAGAAAACACGTGGCAATCCATAATATTCTCATTAAAGTTGTCCTTTGTTTCCGAACAAGGAGCGGTTATCACAGGCGGAGTCGGCGGACAACAGCAAATGTTCGGGGGTTGAGCCGCCGGGACTCAATCGTCGCGGTAGACGCGTTCGCGGCGTTCGTGGCGTTCCTGCGCCTCGATCGACAGCGTGGCGATGGGCCGGGCGTCGAGCCGCTTGAGGCTGATGGGCTCGCCCGTTTCCTCGCAATAGCCGTAAGAGCCGTCGTCGATGCGCTTCAGCGCCGCGTCGATCTTGGAGATCAGCTTGCGCTGCCGGTCTCTGGTGCGCAGTTCCAGCGAGCGGGCGGTTTCGGATGAGGCGCGGTCGGCAAGGTCCGGCAGAACGTGATTCTCGTCCTGCAGATGAGCGATGGTTTCCTTGCTCTCCTTGAGAATATCTTCCTTCCAGGCGATCAGCTTTGCCCGGAAATACTCGCGCTGGCGTTCGCTCATGAACGGCTCGTTGTCACTGGGCCGGTAGTCTTCGTCGACTGTTGCAGTCATCTCGAACTCTCTGTGAACCCCCGTTGGCGCGGGCTTATAGCGGCAGCCCAGGGCTTCCACAATAGCCGGAATGGTTCATTCAGGCGCCATCCACACCCTGTCCGGAGCACTGATTCGACGGCATTTTCCTGGCATTTGCCACGGCGCCGCCGGGATGCCACAAGAGCTTACCGAAACTTAAGGGAGCCTCGCCATGCGCTTTGACGGAACCGCTGGCTATGTCGCCACCGGCGATCTCAGGACGGCGGTCAACGCGGCGCTCACGCTTGAAAGGCCCTTGCAGGTCAAGGGCGCGCCCGGCACCGGCAAGACGGTGCT
>DAISVW010000378.1:0-2862 GCA_036826695.1 Aestuariivirga sp. | reverse complement strand
GGCGATGAAGAACATCGAAGCGCCGTTGGAGTGCATGTAGCGGATCAGCCAGCCAGAGTTGACGTCCCGCATGATGTGCTCGACGGACCCAAAGGCGTAGTCGACATGCGGCGTGTAGTGCATGACAAGCACAACACCGGTGACGATCTGCAAAACCAGCATGACGGCAAGTATTCCACCGAATGTCCACCAGTAGTTCAGGTTCCTGGGCGTCGGGAAGTCCAGCGCCTGGCCGCGCACCAGATCCATGATGGGCAGGCGCTCGTGGAACCACTTTCCGAAGGCCGATGTGGGCTGATAGTTCGAATGTCCGCTCATTGAGGACTGTCCTTCTTAGCCAATTCGGATCTTGCTGTCGGAGATGTAGGCGTATTGCGGTATCCCGAGGTTCTGCGGCGCCGGGCCCTTGCGGATACGGCCCGCCGTATCATAGTGAGAGCCGTGGCACGGGCAGAACCAGCCGCCATGCTTGGCGCTACCTTCAACCACCGCAAAATCACCGGCGTTGGGCAGCGGAACGCAGCCGAGATGGGTGCAGACACCCATCATCACCAGAAACTTTTCCTTGCCGTCAACGACCCGGTTGACATCCGTCGCCTCGTCGCCGTCGGGAACGTTGGCATTTCGGGCCAGCGGATCAGGCAAATCCGAGACGGCAACGGCCTTGGCGGCTTCGATCTCGGCCGGCAGACGGTGGCGCACGAATACCGGGTTGCCGCGCCATTTGATGGTGATTTCCTGGCCTTCCGCGATCGGCGACAGATCGACCTCCACCGAGGCCAGCGCCCGCACCGAGGCATCCGGATTCATCTGATTGATGAACGGCCAAATCGCCAGGGCGGCGCCGACCGCCCCCACAGCACCGGTCGCGATGTAGAGGAAATCGCGGCGGTTGGTTTCAGCATGTTCCGCAGTGGACACGTCTTTTCTTCCTCTTCCGTTGCCATGCCCGCCCAAACGCGGGCAGACCTTCGCAGGCGCCTAAATCCGGGGTTCTATACGCACTGGTCCGCCCAGAAGTCTAGCCATGAAGTGTCGCAGTTCCCGGCCAGTTCCGTCTCCCCCCGGAAAGCGCTAGGAAGCTGGAATCATGATCGAATTGGCTCTGTACCAACCGGACATCGCTCCCAATGCAGCCACCATCCTGCGGATGTGCGCCTGCTTGGGGCTGACCTGCCGGATCATTGAACCAGCTGGCTTCATCATGAGCGATTCCCAGTTCCGGCGGGCGGGAATGGATTACCTTGAAAAAGCGGCACTCGTCCCGGACCCCTCCTGGGCGGCCTTCCGCGCTGCGACGGCCGGCCGGCGCGTGATACTCATGACCACCCGGGCCAGCCTCGCCTACTGGGATTTCGCGTTCCGGCCGGGCGATGTGATCCTTATGGGCAGGGAGAGTTCCGGCGCACCAGAGGAAGTACACGACTCGGTTGAAGCCCGGCTTACCATACCCATGCAGCCAGGGCTCAGGTCGCTCAACGTGGCGGTCGCCGCCGCCATGGTGACGGGGGAGGCGCTACGCCAATTGCGGCGGAATGCCAATTCGTGAGGCGTATTCCCGTTCTGCCTTGCGAACCCATAAGCACTCCTGCATGGTAACATTCTGCCGGGCAGGAACCATAAATATCGTTTTATGCCAGCACATTGGGTGCTGATCCGTATAGGCGTGCTGCACGCGGGGGTGCGCAAGAGCCGGGCAAAGTTGCTTCCCACCGGCCTACTCGACAGCCAATTTCCCAGCAATTGAGGAACAACGATTGCTACCTTTGATTGAGAGGCGTTAGACTTGTTCCGCGAGCGGCAATCTTATCTTCCGTCCCCCTCGGCTCCAGCCGAAGGGATTGTCACTCCAAACCGGATTCCACTTTCCCGCAACATGCTCTAAACCGGCCTCATGGGTGACACTCTCGAGATACGTCAAAATACAGCCCGGCAATGGTTCGAGTCGCTCCGTGACCGGATCTGCGCGGCGCTCGAGGATATCGAGGGCGGGGCGCGATTTGAACGCTCGCCCTGGTCGCGGCCGGATGGCGGCGGCGGCGTCATGTCGATGCTGCACGGAAAGGTCTTCGAGAAGGCTGGCGTGCATACCTCGACGGTGCATGGCGCCTTTTCACCGGAGTTCAGAAAGCAGATCCCTGGCGCCGAGGAAGACCCCCGATTTTGGGCCTCCGGGATCTCCCTGATCGCGCACCCGTGGAACCCCAACGTTCCGGCAGTTCACATGAACACCCGTTTCATTGTCACCACCAGGACCTGGTTTGGCGGCGGCGCGGACTTGACCCCGGTTCTCAACCGCAGGCGCAATCAGGAAGACCCTGACACGGCCGATTTTCATGCCGCCATGAAATCGGCCTGTGACGCACATGCAGTGGCCGATTACCAGCGCTTCAAGGCATGGTGCGACGAATACTTCTTCTTGCCGCACCGGAACGAGCCGCGCGGCATCGGCGGCATCTTCTACGATCACTTCAATTCAGGCGACTGGGACCAGGATTTCGCATTCACCCGCGATGTCGGCCTGGCGTTTCTGAGCGTCTATCCGCAGCTTGTCCGCCGCAATATGTAACTACCCTACACCGATCATGACCGCGAGGAGCAGCTGATCCGCCGCGGCCGCTATGTCGAGTATAACCTGCTCTATGACCGGGGAACGATTTTCTGGCTGAAGACCGGCGGCAATGTCGAAGCGATCCTGTCGTCGATGCCGCCCGCGGTAAAGTGGCCCTGAGACCCGGGAAGATGCCCATGGACCTTCGCAACGGCTTTGACATCAAGCGCTATATCCGCACAATTCCGGATTATCCCAAGCCTGGCATCATGTTCCGGGACATCACCACGCTGCTCTCCAACCTGCACGGC
>DAISVW010000377.1:0-2873 GCA_036826695.1 Aestuariivirga sp. | reverse complement strand
ATGAGCGCAATCAATCGCGATGACTCGGTGAGGATGCGCGGATAACTGCGGGCCGACCGCGCCACGGAGGCTGGAATCGCCCACTGTTCCCCACACGGGCTGCGCAAGGCCGGAGCCAGCATCGCCGCCGAGATGGGTGCGTCCGAGGTCGAGCTGGACGCCATGTACGGATGGTCCAACCCGAGGCAGTCAGGCACCTACACCCGTGCGGCACGGAACCTGATCCTGGCCACAACGGGCTTTGGCAGAATTGCTGATGCGCTGGTCGGTCAGGGCTTGCTGGCACCTCCCGGCGAGGAACAGAACATGGCCAAATCTGTCGCACCTTTTTCGAGTACGATTAGGTGAGACAAAATCTCGACCTAACCCTTTGATTTCTTTGAGTGGAAATTGGATTGGCGCTCCCTGCGGGAATCGAACCCGCCTTTGCAACGTGAGAGGCTGCCGTCCTAACCGATAGACGAAGGGAGCCCGTGCGCCGGAAGGCTCTCTATAGAGGGGCGGCTCCCCCGGCGCAAGCACATCCGCGGCTGCTCATCCGCCAGTGAGGGACCGCAGGGCTGTCAGCAGCAGGAACAGATGCCAGGGATCCGTTGGGCGCGGCTCGAAGTCAAAACGCTCATACCAGGCGCGGGCATCGTCATCCTTCGCGTGAACCAGCAGGGCGCGGATTCCGGCGATCTGCGCGGCGTCAGCGGTGCGCAACAGGGCGTCCTTCAGCAACGCCTTGCCGAGGCCCTGGCCTTGCGCCTGCCGGTCAACGGCGAGGCGGGCCAGCAGCATGACCGGTACGGCATGCCGCGCCAGGCCTTTGCTCACCCGCTGCGGCGCCCCGGCATGTTCGACGGCGCCGACCGCGAGGCTGTAGTAGCCCGCGATCCGCCGGTCACCGCGGCAGGCGACATAGGTCTGGGCGCTGCCGGCTTTCTGGCTGATCAGCGCATAGCGCTTGAGGAAGCGGTCCAGAGGCTCCTTGCCGCAATCGAATGCGTTTGCATCATCGCCGTCGCTGAGCTTGCGGATCGCCGTGAAGCGGTCCGGCCCGCCGCTCACTCAAGGACGCTCTTGCCGGCGAGCAGCCGGGCCAGCCGCGGCTTCGGCCTGACCGGGCGGTCCAGCGCCTCCTGAAAGGCGTTCCACTCCCTGTCATCAAGCTGAAACAGGCGGCGGCCGGCGAGCGTTTCCTCGGCCGCTGTCAGCCCCGCTTCCAGCAGGAAATCGGTGACGTTCTTGTTCGACGCTTCTGCAGCGCGCTGCAGCAGACGCTTCATGGAGGGAGTTGCGCGCAGTTCGATACGTTCGGATCTGGCGGTGACCGGCGGCATGATCGCGGATTTATAGCATACGGACATTGTCCGGACAAGATACGCTCACGGCCCGGTGACGATGCGCGACAGGATGATGTTTTTCCTGACGTCGATGACGCTCACCTCGCGGCCCGCGGTGATCACCAGCCGGTCGCCGTCGATGACGGTGGATTGCACCGCCGTCCCGGCCGGCAGGCCCAGATCGAGGACGGCAGGCGCTGCCACGGGCTTGGGTTCCGCCGGGCGGGTGGCTTTCCAGATGATGCCGCCCACCAGCGTCAGGAACAGCAGCACCAGAATGATGCCCATGATATACACCACGCGGAGCATGATCCGGGAGGCAGGCGTCAAGCCTGGCGCTTCGCCTGCCGGGTCAACGTCATCAGGTTTGATCATGTCCATGCCGTCCAGATTCCTCTCCGCCCGCGCCGTGGCGGCCGGCCGCCACGACAAGGCGCTGGCCACCGCCAATACGGAGGTGAGCCGGGCGCGATTTGAGGCCCATATAGCGGAAGGGGCGGTACCAGTCGAGGGGGTGAAGGTGAGCGAGGCGCGGCACCCTGTGAAGGAGGGAGCCGTTCTGGAAGCCGTGCTGCCGGAAGCGGCACCCGCCACGCCAGAGGCGGAGGCCATGGCGCTCAACATCCTCTTTGAAGACAAGGACCTGATCGTCATCGACAAGCCCGCCGGGCTGGTCGTGCATCCGGGTGCGGGCCATGAGACCGGTACCCTGGTCAACGCGCTGATCGCCCATTGCGGCGACAGCCTCTCCGGGATCGGCGGGGTGAAGCGGCCGGGCATCGTCCACCGCCTCGACAAGGATACCAGCGGGCTGCTGGCGGTGGCCAAGAACGACACGGCGCACCGCGGGCTTTCGGAGCAGTTCGCCGCCCATGGCCGCGACGGCCGGCTGGAACGGAGCTACCTCGCCATCGTCTGGGGCGTTCCGGAGCGGCGGCGCGGCACGATTGCCGCCGCCATCGGCCGCAGCAGCGCCAACCGCCAGAAGATGGCGGTCTCCCGCGGGTCAGGCGCGCGCGAGGCGGTGACCCATTACGAGGTGCTGGAGGAGTTCGGCGCGCCGCCGCTGGCGAGTCTCGTCCGCTGCCGGCTGGAAACCGGCCGTACCCACCAGATCCGCGTCCACATGGCCCATATCGGACATCCGCTGCTGGGCGATTCAAGCTATGGAGCGGGCTACCGAAGCTCGATCCGCAAGCTGCCGGCAGCCGCACAGAATGCCCTCGCGGCCTTGAACCGGCAGGCGCTGCACGCCATATCCTTGGGCTTCGAACATCCGCGGAGCGGGCGGCCGGTAAGTTTCGAGAGCCCGCCGCCCGAGGATTTCACAAATCTTCTCAAGGCTTTGCGGGAATAGGCGCAAGAGCCTCCAAGGTTGAGCAGTCCTGGGTCACAGTTTCTGCGTATTTAACGCCCAGGTGATAAACTCCAAGAGCGAGGGGTCGATTCATGGCCAAGTCCACGTCACTTCCTGCAATTGCCGCCGGCGAAGCCGGGCTCCAGCGTTACATGCAGGAAATCCGGCAGTTCCCCATGCTGCAGCCG
>DAISVW010000376.1:0-2876 GCA_036826695.1 Aestuariivirga sp. | reverse complement strand
CCAAGGTGATCGGCGAGCGGCCGCATTACCTCGTCGTCAATGCCGATGAATCCGAGCCCGGCTCCTGCAAGGACCGCGAGATCCTCCGCCACGAGCCGCATCTTCTGGTCGAGGGCTCGCTTCTGGCGGGCGCGGCCATGGGCTGCCACACGGCGTTCATCTATGTGCGCGGTGAATTCATCCGTGAGCGCGCGCATCTGCAGGCTGCCGTCGACCAGGCCTATGAGGCCCGCCTCATCGGCAAGAACAATATCCATGGCTGGGATTTCGACATCGTCGTCCACCATGGCGCGGGCGCCTATATCTGCGGCGAGGAAACCGCGATGCTCGAAAGCCTCGAAGGCAAGAAGGGCGAGCCGCGCATGAAGCCGCCGTTCCCGGCCAATGTCGGGCTCTATGGCGCGCCGACCACCGTCAACAATGTGGAGTCGATCGCCGTTGCCGGCACCATCATGCGCCGCGGCGCCACCTGGTTCAATTCCATCGGGCGGCCGAACAACACGGGCCCGAAGCTGTTCTGCATCTCCGGCCATGTGAACCGCCCCTGCGTCGTGGAGGAAGAGCTTGGAATTCCGTTCCGCGAGCTGATCGAGCGCCATGCCGGCGGCGTGCGCGGCGGCTGGGACAATCTGCTGGCGGTGATCCCCGGCGGGTCCTCGGTGCGCATGGTGCCCGCCGCGCAGATCCTCGACACGCCGATGGATTTCGATTCCCTGGCCAAGCTGCGCTCAGGCCTTGGCACGGCGGCGGTGATCGTCATGGACAAGTCAACCGACCTGATCAGGGCCATCGCCAGGCTCGCCTATTTCTACAAGCATGAATCCTGCGGCCAGTGCACGCCCTGCCGCGAAGGCACCGGCTGGATGTGGCGGGTGCTGACCCGCATGGCCGAGGGCCGCGCCGAAAAGCGCGAGATCGACATGCTGCTCGATGTCACCAAGCAGATCGAGGGCCACACCATCTGCGCGCTGGGCGACGCGGCGGCCTGGCCGATCCAGGGCCTGATCGCGCATTTCCGCCATGTCATCGAGGAACGCATCGACCAATATGCCGCCAACCCCGACCATGACGGCGCGGTGCGCCGGATCGCGGCGGAATAGTCGGGCACAAGAGAAGCGAAGACGAGCAAGCTGATGCCTAAGATCAAGATTGACGGCACGGAGATCGAAGTCGAGAACGGCCTCACCCTGCTGCAGGCCTGCGAGCAGGCCGGCGCGGAAGTGCCGCGCTTCTGCTACCATGAGCGCCTGTCGATTGCCGGCAACTGCCGCATGTGCCTCGTCGAGGTGAAGGGCGGCCCGCCGAAGCCCCAGGCCTCCTGCGCCATGTCGGTCAACGACCTGCGCCCCGGCCCCAATGGCGAGCCGCCGGAAGTGTTCACCAAGACGCCGATGGTCAAGAAGGCCCGCGAAGGGGTGATGGAATTCCTGCTCATCAACCATCCGCTGGATTGCCCGATCTGCGACCAGGGCGGCGAGTGCGACCTGCAGGACCAGGCCATGGCCTATGGCATCGACAAGAACCGCTTCCACGAGAACAAGCGCGCCGTCGAGGACAAATATCTGGGACCGCTGGTCAAGACCGAGATGACCCGCTGCATCCAGTGCACCCGCTGCGTGCGCTTCACCACTGAGGTGGGCGGCATCGAGGAGCTGGGCGCCACCGGCCGCGGCGAGGACATGGAGATCACCACCTATCTCAACAAGGCGATCTCCTCCGAGCTGCAGGGCAACATCATCGACCTCTGCCCGGTGGGAGCGCTCACATCGAAGCCCTATGAATTCAAGGCGAGGCCCTGGGAATTGCGCAAGACGCCGACCATCGATGTCATGGACGCGGTGGGCTCGAACATCCGGGTCGATGCGCGTGGCCGCGAGGTGATGCGCATCCTGCCGCGCACCCATGAGGACGTGAACGAGGAGTGGATCTCCGACAAGACCCGCTTCGTGTGGGACGGGCTCAAGGCGCAAAGGCTCGACCGGCCCTATGTGCGCGACGCAGGCAAACTGCGCGCCGCCAGCTGGCCGGAGGCCTTCCAGCGCATCGCCCAGCGCATGAAATCGGCGAAGCCGGAGCGGGTGGGGATCATTCTGGGCGACCTCGTGTCGGCGGAAGAAGCCTTCTCGGTGCGCCAGCTCGCGGAGCAGCTTGGGATCAGGAATATCGACTGCCGGCAGGACGGAACGCAACTGGGCGAAAAGGGTGGCCGTGCCGGCTATCTGTTCAGCTCGGGGATTGCCGGCATCGATGAGGCTGATTCGATTCTGATCATCGGGTCCAACCCGCGGCTGGAAGCACCGGTGCTCAACGCGCGTATCCGCAAGCGCTATCTCAAGGGCGGCTGCAAGATCAGCCTGATCGGCGAGCGCGCCGACCTCACCTATCCCTATGCCTATCTGGGCGCCGGGCCTGACTCGCTCGCGCGGCTGCTCGCCGGGGATCAGCCGTCTGGCGCCAAACCCATGGTGATCGTCGGCCAGGGCGCCATTGCCCGGCCGGATGGCCGCGAGGTTCTGGCGGCGGCCTGTAAAGTGGCGTTCAGTCTTGGCGCGAGCAAGGACGGCTGGAACGGCTTCAATGTGCTCCACACCGCGGCAGGCCGGGTGGGAGCGCTCGATCTCTGCGCGCTTCCCGCCGCCAACGGCGGCAAGTCCACGCGCGAGATGCTGGCGGCCGCGAGGGCCGGAGACCTCGACGTGCTGTTCCTGATCGGCGCCGACGAGATCGATACCGGTGCGCTGGGCTCTGCTTTCGTGGTCTATATCGGAACGCATGGCGATGCCGGGGCGCAGCGCGCCGATGTGATCCTGGCGGGTGCTGCCTATGGCGAGAAGGAAGCGACTTACGTCAACACCGAGGGCCGCCCGCAGATGACG
>DAISVW010000375.1:0-2897 GCA_036826695.1 Aestuariivirga sp. | reverse complement strand
AAGCTCATCGTCGTCGATGAGGAGCATGACGCCGCCTACAAGCAGGATGATGGCGTTCCCTATCACGCCCGCGACATGGCGGTGCTTTATGGCTCGATCGGCAGGTTTCCGGTGGTGCTGTCCTCCGCGACACCGTCCCTCGAAACCCTGGTGAACGTCGACCGCGGCCGCTACGGCGTGGTGCGTCTCAAGGACCGGCACGGACGCCCGGAGCTTCCCGAGATCGGCCTCATCGACATGAAGCGCGCCAACCCGGAGTCCAGCGCGTGGATTTCGCCGCCACTGGCCGCCGCGGTGCGCGAGACGCTTGCGAATGGCGACCAGGCGCTGCTGTTCCTGAACCGCCGCGGCTATGCGCCCCTCACCCTGTGCCGGGCCTGCGGCCACCGCCTCGAATGCCCGCAATGCGCGGCCGCGCTGGTTGAGCACCGGTTCCGCCGCCAGCTCATGTGCCATCACTGCGGCCATCTCGAAGCGATGCCGCGCGCGTGCCCGGCCTGCCACACCGAGGGCAGGCTGGTGCCGGTGGGCCCCGGCGTCGAGCGGCTGGCCGAGGAGGCGATGGAGCGGTTTCCGGATGCGCGGCTCGCCATCCTGTCGAGCGATCTCGCCCGCGGCAGCCTGCTGCGCGACGCGATCCGCGGGGTGGAGGAAGGCGAGACCAATCTGGTGATCGGCACCCAGCTGGTGGCCAAGGGCCATCATTTTCCACACCTCACGCTGGTCGGCGTGGTGGATGCCGATCTGGCGCTGGAATCGGCCGATCCGCGCGGCGCCGAGCGCACCTGGGCGATGCTGGCGCAGGTCGCCGGGCGGGCGGGCCGCGGCCAGAAGCCGGGCCGGGCGCTGGTCCAGACCTATCTGCCGGAGCATCCGCTGATGCGGGCGCTGAAGAACGGCGACCGTGAGTCCTACCTCAATCAGGAAAAGGCGATCCGCGAGAATGCCGGCCTGCCGCCTTACGGACGGCTGGCGGCAATCATCGTGTCGGGCGCCGAAGGCCAGGAAGTTGAGCGTTTCGCCCGCCACCTGGGCCTCGCCGCCCCGCTCGCCGACGGTATCACGGTGCTGGGGCCGGCGGCGGCGCCGATTGCCATGGTGCGCGGCCGCCACCGCTGGCGCTTTCTGGTCAAGGCCCGGCGCGAGGCCAATCTGCAGGCCTTCCTCAGGCTGTGGCTGGGCCCGGTGAAGCCCAAAGGCTCGCTTGCCCTGCAGATTGATGTCGATCCCTACAGTTTTCTGTGAATGGCGCTGTTTCAATCGGCCGGGTACGTGCTTTACGGAGCGCCATGGACAAGAAGATCAGAAATGCGGTTCACGGCTGGGTGGCGCTCGACAAGCCCTATGGCATGACCTCCACCCAGGCGCTGGCAAAGGTGCGGCACCTGTTCAACGCCGCAAAGGCGGGCCATGGCGGCACCCTCGACCCGCTGGCAACCGGCTTGCTGCCGGTCGCCCTCGGCGAGGCGACCAAGACCGTTCCCTTCGCCATGGATGGGCGCAAGATCTACCGCTTCACGGCGCGGTGGGGGGAGGAAAGGTCGACCGATGATCTCGAGGGCGAGGTGCCGGCCAGTTCTGCCCGCCGCCCCGCGCGGCCCGAGATCGAAGCGGTTCTGCCCCGGTTCCAGGGCGAGATCATGCAGGCGCCGCCGGCCTTTTCGGCGATCAAGGTGGCAGGCGCCCGGGCCTATGATCTGGCGCGGGCGGGCGAGGCGGTGGCGCTGGCCGCCCGCCCGGTGGTGATCGAAACCCTGAAGCTTCTCGACACCCCGGACCCGGACCATGCCAGCTTCGAGGTGGCCTGCGGCAAGGGCACCTATATCCGTTCGCTGGCCCGCGATCTCGGCCGGGCGCTGGGCTGCCTCGGCCATGTCAGCGCCTTGCGGCGGGTGGCGGTTGGCCCGTTCGGCGAGGCGCATATGATTTCGCTGGAAAAGCTCATGGAACTCAGCCATAAGGCCCCCGGCGGAAACGCCATCACTGGGGTTCTGCTCCCGATCGAGACCGTGCTGGACGGCATCCCGGCACTGGCCATCGACGCGGATCAGGCCCGGCGCCTGAGGCTCGGACAGGCTGTCCTCCTCAGAGGTGCGAACGCTCCCATCGCGGAAGATGCGGTTCTGGTGACGTGCGGGGGACACCCCGTGGGCATCGGCACGATCAGCGAAGGGACGCTCAGGCCGAAGCGTTTGTTCAACCTGTAACCATTTGGAGATGACCGAATGACCATGACTGCCGAGCGCAAAGTCGCTCTCGTGAAGGAATTCGCCACCAAGCCAGGCGATACCGGATCACCCGAAGTCCAGGTGGCGATCCTGACGGAGCGCATCAATTACCTGACCGACCATTTCAAGACCCACAAGAAGGACAACCATTCCCGCCGTGGGCTGCTGACCATGGTCTCGAAGCGCCGTTCGCTTCTCGACTATTTGAAGCGCATCGACGAGCAGCGTTACCAGACGCTCATCAAGCGCCTCGAGATCCGCCGCTAGGGCGGGTTGGGGCAACAAGTACGAGCGGGCGGATCACCGATACGCCGCCCGCGTCCCCGGCAGAGCGCGTCCGGCAATGGGGCCGGACCGCCACACGCCCACAGGGGATGCCGTCCAGAGTGGTGGTGAACGCGTTTTCAAGCGGCGGCGAAGGGCAAAAGGAAAATCGACATGTTCAATATCGACGTTGAAGAAATTCAGTGGGGCGGGCAGACGCTGCGCCTCGAAACCGGCCGTGTGGCGCGCCAGGCCGATGGCGCGGTCTTCGCCTCGCTGGGCGAAACCACGGTGCTGGCCACCGCGGTGGCCGAGCGGGCGGCGAGGCCGGGGATCGACTTCTTCACGCTCACCGTCTACGACCAGGAGAAGCCTTACGCCGCCGGCAAGATCCCGGGAGGCTAT
>DAISVW010000374.1:0-2901 GCA_036826695.1 Aestuariivirga sp. | reverse complement strand
CGGTGGGCACAGGGATGGACGCGGGCCTGCACCCGGTCTCGACCTGGAACACCCCCGAGCCCGAAGTGGTGCTGGTGGTCGCGTCTTCCGGCAGGATCGTCGGCGCGATGCTCGGCAATGACGTCAACCTGCGCGATGTCGAGGGGCGTTCAGCGCTTCTCCTGGGCAAGGCCAAGGACAACAACGCGTCCTGCGCGCTGGGGCCGATGATCCGGCTGTTCGACAGGAGTTTCTCGCTCGATCAGGTGCGGCGCATGCAGCTTTCGCTCAAGGTGGAGGGCGAGGACGGCTATGTGCTGAACGGCGCGTCCAACATGTCGAAGATCAGCCGCGACCCCGCTGATCTCGTGGGCCAGATGATCGGGCCCCATCACCAATATCCAGACGGCGCGGTGCTGTTTCTGGGCACGCTGTTCGCGCCCGTCGAGGACCGGGACGCGCCCGGCAAGGGCTTCACCCACAAGCTGGGCGATGTGGTGACCGTCTCGGCGCCGGAGCTCGGCACGCTCGCCAACCGCATGACCTCCTGCGACAGGGCCGCCCCCTGGACCTTCGGCGCCAGCCACCTGTTGCGCAATCTCGCCAGGCGGGGACTGCTCTGATGGCCGGTGAAATGCCCCGCGTCACAGGACCGGTCGCCGCGCTGGCGGCCTAAAGATCCTGCACGTCGACGACGCCGGAGATCGCCTTGATGGCGCCACGGATCTGCGGCGTCACGGTGAAGGCGCTGCCGAGCGAGATGTGGACCTCCCTGCCCCGCTCCATCAGCATGACCAGGCGCACCGGGGCGCGGCCGCCGTTCTTGAGGCGGGCAGCGATCGAATCGACGGCGCGCGCATCACGCACGAAGAGTTCGAGCCCCGTCACCATCTGGGCCGCCGCCTTGTCGAGCAGTTCGACGCCCTGCAGCCGGAGCTTCACCTCCTCGCCCTCGACATCGGCCTCGACACGGGCGATCACCGCCTTGCCGGGCTCGAGGAGATCGCGGCTGGCGGCGAGCGTATCGGAGAAGCAGATGCATTCGAACTGACCCGTGGGGTCCGAGAAGCCCACGAACGCGAATTTGTTGCCGGACTTCGAGCGCCGCTCCTGGCGGTGGGTGACGGTGCCAGCGAGCTTGGCGGCGCGCGCGCCCTTGGTCAGCGCCTTTTCCTGGAAACCCTGCCAGGTATCGACCGAGAGCTTCTGCAAGGGCTTCACGTAGTCATCGAGCGGGTGGCCGGAGAGATAGAATCCCACCGCCTCGAACTCCTGCGCCAGGCGCTCCATGGGCAGCCAGCCATCGCGCCGCGGCAGGACGAGATCATCAGCGGCCTTCGACGCACCGCCGAACAGATCGTTCTGCCCGGCCTCGGCGGCGCTCGCCGTGCGGCTGGCCATGGCGAGGATCGATTCGACGCTGTCCAGCACCTGGGCGCGGTTGGCGTTGAGGCAATCGAAGGCACCGGCCCTGGCGAGGCTTTCCAGCGCCCGCTTGTTGACCAGCCGGCCATCGATGCGGCGCGCGAAATCGCCAAGCGAGCGGAATGGCCCGCCCTCCTCGCGCGCCCGCACCAGATGCTCGATGGCCCCGGCGCCCACATTGCGCAGCGCGGCCAGCGAATAGAGAATCCTGCCATCCGCCACCGCGAAGTCGACGCCGCTCGCATTGACCGACGGCGGAATGACGCTGACGCCAAGCCGCTGCGCCTCGCGCCGGAACAGCATGAGCTTGTCGGTGTTGCCGAGGTCCAGCGTCATCGAGGCGGCGAGGAATTCGACCGGATGGTTGGCCTTGAGCCAGGCGGTCTGATACGACACCACGGCATAGGCCGCGGCATGCGACTTGTTGAAGCCGTAGCCCGCGAATTTCTGCACCAGTTCGAAGATGTGGCCGGCCTGGGCCGCGTCGACATTGCGGGCCATGGCACCCGACACGAAACGTTCCTTCTGGGCATCCATCTCGGACTTGATCTTCTTGCCCATGGCGCGGCGGAGAAGGTCCGCCTCGCCCAGCGAGTAGCCGGACAGCACCTGGGCGATCTGCATCACCTGCTCCTGATAGACCATGATGCCATAGGTCTCTTTCAGGATCGGCTCGAGCAGCGGGTGGAGATAGTCCGGCGGCTCATCGCCCTTCTTGCAGGCGATGAAGCGCGGGATGTTGTCCATCGGGCCCGGGCGGTAGAGCGCCACGATGGCGATGATGTCCTCGATGCGGTCGGCGCGCATCTTGCGCAGCACATCGCGCATGCCCGAACTTTCCAGCTGGAACACGCCCACCGTGTCGCCATGGCCCAGCATGTCGTAGGTTTTCGGATCGTCGAAGGAGACGAGGTTGATGTCGAAGGAAGGCTCACGCAGCCTGATCAGCGCCTGTGCCTTCTCGATCACCGTAAGGGTCTTGAGACCGAGAAAGTCGAACTTCACCAGCCCGGCCTTCTCGACATATTTCATGTTGAACTGGGTTGCGGGAATGTCAGAGCGCGGATCGCGGTAGAGCGGCACCAGTTCCTCGAGCGGCCGGTCGCCGATGACCACGCCCGCCGCATGCGTCGAGGCGTTGCGGTAGAGGCCTTCGAGCTTCAGCGCGATATCGAACAGGGTGCGGACGGTGGGGTCCTTGTCGCGCTCCTCCTGCAGGCGCGGCTCGCCGTCGATCGCCTGGGCGAGAGTGACGGGGTTCGCCGGATTGTTGGGGATCAGCTTCGATATGCGATCGACCTGGCCATAGGGCATCTGCAACACGCGGCCCACGTCGCGCGTGACCATGCGCGCCTGCAGCTTGCCGAAGGTGATGATCTGGGCGACGCGGTCGGCGCCGTAGCGTTTCTGGACATAGTCGATGACTTCGCCCCGCCGGTCCTGGCAGAAGTCGATGTCGAAGTCCGGCATCGACACGCGCTCGGGGTTGAGGAAGCG
>DAISVW010000373.1:0-2907 GCA_036826695.1 Aestuariivirga sp. | reverse complement strand
GAGCAAGCTCGCCTTCGAGCTCGACCAGGCGGTGTTCTTCGATCCGGCGACCAGCGAGCGCCTTTAGGGCGGGGCTGTAGCGGCCCCTCCCGTAAGCCATCGAAAGAAACCGATTTTCGGAATTTACAAAGCGCCCGTCCTGCCGCAAATTGCTTTTTGGGAAGGGAAGGGTACGTGATCTGATGACGGTCATCAATTGTGACATGGGCGAGGCATTCGGCCTCTACAAGATGGGCGATGACGCGGGCCTCATGCCGCTGATCGACGTAGCCAATGTGGCCTGCGGTTTCCATGCCTCCGACTTCAATCATATGCGCGCCACCGTGCAGCTGGCCAAGAAGCATGGCGTCAGGGTGGGTGCGCATCCGTCGCTGCCCGATCTCCAGGGCTTCGGCCGCCGCGAGATGAAGATTGGCCGTGAGGAGCTTGCCAACTGCATCATCTACCAGGTTGGCGCGCTCAAAGGCTTTCTCGAGGCCGAGGGCATGATGCTCAACCACATCAAGCCGCATGGCTCGCTTTATGGCATGGCGGCGCGCATGGAAGAGGTGGCGCATGCGGTGTGCGACGCGGCGGATGTTTTCAAGGTGCCGCTGATGGGCATGATCAACACCTTCCACGAAAAGGTCTATACGGCGCGCGGCCACAAATTCATCGCCGAGTTCTATGCCGATCTCGACTACCGCGACGACGGCTCGCTGATCATCACCCGCGAACATGAGGCGAAGGACCCCGGTCACGCGGCGGCGCTTTGCCTGCGCGCCATCCGCGAAGGCAAGGTGAGGGGCGTGGGCGGCCAGGACGTGGCGGTGCGCGCCGACGCGATCTGCGTTCATTCCGACACGCCCAACGCGGTGGCAATCGCCGAGGCCGTGCGCGCGGCGGTCAAGCCCTATATCGACGCCGCCTGAGCAATTCCAACCTACGAGGACAGACCATGCCCCAGCTTCTCTCGCCGCTTCCCGGCACCTTCTACCGCCGGCCCTCGCCGGACAAGCCGGCCTACAAGAACGATGGCGACAAGGTCGCCAAGGGCGATGTGGTGGGCCTCATCGAGGTGATGAAGTCATTCACCGAGGTGAAGGCGGATGCCGCCGGCAAGATCAAGTTCATCGCGGAGAACGAAGAGCCGGTGATGGCCGGCCAGCCGCTGGCGGACATCGGCTGAACGGCGAAAAGAGAAGAGACGCCCCATGGCCATCACCAAGCTCCTCATCGCCAACCGTGGCGAGATCGCGGTGCGCATTATCCGCGCCGCGCGGGAGCTTGGCATCAAGACCGTCCAGGTGCATTCGGCGGCGGATGCCGAGATGCTGGCGGTGAAGATGGCGGATGAAGCCGTCAACATCGGCCCGCCGCATGCCGCGAAATCCTATCTCAACATCGACAATATCCTGAAGGCCGCGCGCGACACCGGGGCCGACGCCGTGCACCCCGGCTATGGCTTCCTGGCCGAGAATGCGGGCTTCGCCGATGCCGTCGAGGCGGCGGGGCTCATTTTCGTGGGGCCCCGGGGCGATTCGATCCGGGTGATGGGCGACAAGGTGGCGGCGCGCGTGGCGGCGGAGGCGGCCGGGGTTCCGGTGGTGCCGGGCTCGGATGGCCGCGTGGAAGATCCCGAACAGGCCAGGGCCATCGCACTGGCCATCGGCTTTCCGGTGATGATCAAGGCGGCGGCGGGCGGCGGCGGGCGCGGCATCCGCATCGCCCACGACATGAGCGAGTTTGAAACCCTGATGCCGCAGGCCTCGGCCGAGGCCAAGGCGGCCTTCGGCGACGGCGGGCTCTATATCGAGAAGGTGATCGAGAAGGCCCGCCACATCGAGGTGCAGGTGCTGGGTGATGGACAGCGCGCCATCCATTGCTTCGAGCGCGAATGCTCGCTGCAGCGCCGCCGCCAGAAAGTGTGGGAGGAGGCGCCCTCGGCGGTGCTGCCGCAGGCGGTGCGCGAGAAACTCTGCGCATCCGCCGTGGCGTTGGCCGAGGCCGTGAACTACCGCGGCGCGGGCACCCTCGAATATCTCTATGACGACGAGACGCATCATTTCTATTTCATCGAGATGAACACCCGCATCCAGGTCGAGCATCCGGTGACCGAGATGATCACCGGCATCGATCTGGTCCGCGAAATGATCCTCATCGCCGGCGGCGAGCCGCTCCGCCTGGCGCAGCCCGATGTCGCGATGCGCGGGCATGCCATCGAGGTCCGCATCAACGCCGAGGACCCGGCGAAGAACTTCATGCCCGCGCCCGGCACGGTGACCTCGCTGCGGGTTCCCGGCGGGCCCGGCACGCGTTTCGACACCATGCTGTACCAGGGCTATCAGGTGCCGCCCTTCTATGATTCCCTGCTGGGCAAGCTCATCGTCTGGGACGAGACGCGCGACGCCGCGATCGCCCGCATGGCGCGGGCGCTGGCCGAGCTTGAGGTTGACGGGCTTGCGACGACAAAGCCGTTGCATCAGCTGCTGGCCATGGATGAGAATGTCCGCAAATCCCAATTCCACACGCGCTGGCTGGAGCCCTGGCTCGAAGCCAACGCCCACCGGCTCACGCAATGAGGAGGATCACGCTGCAATGAAGACGCGGTATTCCTATGGAGGCGACGAGCACATCTTCGTCGAATGCGACGAGGAGATGTCGCTCGACGCCTTCTTCAAATCGCTGTCGATGGCGACGGCTGTCAAGAAAGCGAAGATCAAGGGGGTCACTGAAATCTGCCCCGCCAACGCCTCGATGCAGGTGAAGTTCGATCCCGACGTGATCAAGCCCGCCGACATGCTGAAGGAGCTGAAGGCGATTGAGAAGGCGGCGGCCAAGGCCAAGCCCGTGATCAAGTCGCGTATCATCGAAATCCCGGTCTATTACAATGCTCCGTGGCCGCATGAGACGCTGATGCGCTTACGC
>DAISVW010000372.1:0-2930 GCA_036826695.1 Aestuariivirga sp. | reverse complement strand
GATCGCCGCGAAGACGCCGATCAGTGCGAGCGCGATGCGACCCGACTTTACGGCTTCCCAGAACACGAAGTACTTTGCGAAATAGCCTGCGAGCGGCGGAATACCCGCCAGCGAGAACATCAGCATGGCGAAGACAAAGGCCAGCCCCTTGTGGTTACGCGCCAGACCTGAGAGATCCGAGATGTCCTCAACCATCTTGCCATCGCGGCGCATGGCCAGCACGCAGGCAAAGGACCCAAGCGTCATGATCGTGTAGATGATCATGTAGAGAACGACGCTCTGCACGCCCTGCTCGGTTCCAGCCGCAAGCCCCACCAGCGCATAGCCCATGTTGCTGATCGAGGAATAGGCGAGCAGCCGCTTGATGTTGGTCTGGCCGATGGCCGCGAAGGCGCCAAGCGCCATGGAAGCGATCGACAGGAATACCACGATCTGCCGCCAGTCGGCGAGGATGCCGCCGAACGGCTCCACCATCACCCGGGTGACCAGCGCCATGGCCGCCACCTTGGGGGCAGCCGCAAAGAACGCGGTCACCGGCGTGGGCGCGCCCTCGTAAACGTCCGGCGTCCACATATGGAAAGGTACCGCAGAGATCTTGAAGGCGAGGCCCGCCAGCACGAACACGAGGCCGAAGATCATGCCGATGCCCGCACCCTCCGCCGCGAGATGCGCGGCGATCTGCGGGAAGGCGGTGGTGCCGGTGAAGCCATAGACCAGCGAGGCGCCATAGAGCAGCATGCCGGACGACAGCGCCCCCAGCACGAAATACTTGAGGCCCGCTTCCGAGGCGCGCGCCGAATCCCGGTTGATCGCGGCCAGCACATAGAGCGAGAGCGACTGCAGCTCGAGGCCCATGTAGAGCGCGATCAGGTTGTTGGCCGAGATCATCAGCATCATGCCCAGCGCCGCCAGCAAAATCAGCACCGGATACTCGAAGCGCGCAGACCCATCCCGCTTCATGAAGTTGACGGAGAGTACCAGCGCCACCGCGGACCCGAACAGGGCAAGCACTTTCATGACGCGCGCGAAGGTATCGGCCACGAAGGCGCCCTTGAAGGCCTCCTGGCGGCCTTCGCCGCCCCAGATCACCAGCACCGCAACGAGACCGAGCGACAGAAGCGCTCCCAGCGTGACGGCGTCGGACGCCTCCTTGTTGCGGAACACCCCCAGCATCAGCAGGGCAAGGGCGAGCACCGCCAGCACCACTTCCGGCAGGGCAGCCACGGCATCGGCCTGTTCGAGAAGCCACATATCGGTTCGGTCCTTACTGCAGCGCCGCCGCCGCCAGGGCTTGCGCCTGGGCGGCAGCCGCGTTCAACGGTTTGATGACGGCTTCGACGGAGGGGCCGAAGGCGTCGAGGATGGGCGCCGGATAGACGCCAAAGAAGACGGTGAGCAGGATCAGCGGCAGGAGCGTCGCCAGCTCGCGCGGAGTCATGTCGGGAAGATGCATCAGGGCTGGCTTTTCCAGCTTGCCGAATACCACGCGGCGGTAGAGCCACAGCGCATAGGCCGCCGAAAGGATCACGCCCAGCGTGGCCAGGAAGGCAACCCAGGTATTGGCCTTGAATGTGCCCATCAGCGACAGGAACTCGCCCACGAAACCGGACGTCCCGGGAAGCCCGACGTTGGCCATGGTGAACACCATGAAGGTGAAGGCGAACAGCGGCATGGTTTTGACCAGCCCGCCATAGGCCGCGATCTCGCGCGTGTGCATGCGGTCATAGACGACGCCCACACACAGGAACAGCGCGCCGGACACCAGCCCGTGGCTGATCATCTGGAACATGGCGCCGTCGATGCCCTGGCGGTTCAGCGAGAAGATGCCCATGGTCACGAAGCCCATGTGGGCGACGGAGGAATAGGCAATGAGCTTCTTCATGTCCTCCTGCATCAGCGCCACCAGCGAGGTGTAGACGATGGCGATGACCGACAGCGCGAACACGAAATCCTGAAAATACAGGCTGGCGTCCGGGAACATCGGCAGCGAGAAGCGCAGGAAGCCGTAGCCGCCCATCTTGAGCAGGCTGCCCGCCAGGATGCCGGAGCCAGCCGTGGGCGCCTCCACATGCGCGTCAGGACGCCAGGTGTGCACCGGCCACATCGTCCTCTTCACCGCGAAGGAGGCGAAGAAGGCAAGCCACAGCCATTTCTGCGCTTCAGGGCTGAAGCCGGGATTGGCGAGCAGCGCCACGATGTCGGTCGTGCCGCTCGTCCAATACATGTAGATGATGGCGAGCAGCATCAGCACCGAGCCCAACAGCGTATAGAGGAAGAACTTGAAGCTGGCGTAGACGCGGCGCGGGCCGCCCCAGATGCCGATGATCAGGAACATCGGGATGAGGCCAGCCTCGAAGAACAGGTAGAACAGCACGGTATCCAGGGCGCAGAACACGCCCACCATGAGCGTCTCCAGAACGAGGAAGGCGATCATGTATTCCTTCACCCGCTTCGTCACATGCCATGAGGCGAGGATGCAGATCGGCATCAGGAAGGTGGTGAGGATCACGAACGGCATCGAAATGCCGTCGACACCCAGCTTGTAGGAGGCCGCACCGCCGAGCCAGGAATGCTGCTCGACGAACTGGAAGCCCTGCGCATTCGGGTCGAAGCCGGCCCAGATCAGCAGTGACAGCAGAAAGGTGACGAGGGTCGTCCACAAGGCGCCCCAGCGGACGTTGCGCAGCGCCGTCTGATCCTCGCCGCGCACCGTCAGGATGAACAATACGCCGAGCAGCGGCAGGAAGGTGACGACGGAGAGAATGGGCCAGCCCGGCATCAGCGCGCCCCTCCGAACATGAACCAGGAGATCAGCGCCGCAACCCCGATCATCATCGCGAAGGCATAGTGGAAGAGATAGCCGGACTGCAGCCTGACCACACCGCGCGTGCCATCATTGACCGCGGAAGCCACGCAATCTGGCCCGAAGC
>DAISVW010000371.1:0-2938 GCA_036826695.1 Aestuariivirga sp. | reverse complement strand
AGGGCCGCTTACATGATGCTACCACCGATTGGAGTAATCAGGCGCGGAGCTGTCTCCGCGCCAGCGTCACGTTTGCTGTCAGTTGGCGCCCGTCACCAGCGGATAATCCGTGGCGTCGGCGCTCGACCAGTCCCACATCGAGCCCGCGTAGTTCCTGGCCTTGACGCCGGCGTTGGCCAGAACGGCGGTGACGAAGCCTGAGCGGATACCGCCGGTGCAGTAGGTAACGACTTCCGCATCGGGCGCGATGCCCAGTTCCGCGAGCTTCGCCTTCACCTGGCCGGGCGGCAGCACATCGCCCTTTGCGTCGAGGAAATCCTTGTAGAAGATGTGCCGGGCACCCGGCACATGGCCGCCTCTTGTCTCGCCATAGGGCGTTTCGCCAGCATATTCCCTCGGTTCGCGGGTATCGAGAATACCCACGCTCTTGTCGCCCAGCTTCTGGCGCAGCTCCTCCTTGGTGATTTCGAAATCGGTGACGCGCGTTACCGTGAAATCGCCCTTGCCGCTGACCGCCGCGATGCCGGGATCGCCGTCGCGCGTCAGCGCGGCAATGCCGCCATCGACGAAGAAGGCCGCCGGGTGGCCCAGCGTGCGCAAGGTCCAGACGATGCGGCCATCCTCGCCCCAGCCGTTGAGGGAGTCGGCGACCACCACGACCGGCTTGCCGGCCGAGATGCCGAGGTCCTGGACGCGCCTGGGCAGCTCCGCATCGTCATCGAGCAATTGTCCCTTCTGGGCTTTGGAGGCCTTCGTGAAGTAGGGCCATTCGACAGCTACGGCATTGGCAAGTGGCGAAGCCTTCTTGAGGTCGGCGCCGCGCACATCGAGGACGGTCGCGCCTTCGGCGATCAGTTTGCGCGCATCGGCCGCGGGGATCACCCAGTCATCTGCGTAGGCCTGTGGCAGGGCCTGCTGCCCCGCCCATGCGGGTTGCAGAGCCTGCGGCGTGGCCAGCAGCGCGGCAGTGGCAAGCGCCAATCCCAGGAAGCGGCGGCGGGACTGTGAGACGGGGGCAATTGTCATGGTGTTCTCCTGTTGGGTGTTGGGCCGCCGCCGCAACATCTTGCCCGAGCAAGGATGATGACGTGGCGCGCCGTTCAATAGTCTATGCATTTGATAGAGTATTCGCATTTGCCCGCGGGGAGTATTGAGTCTTTCTCAGCCGCCGCTTGAGACTTGTTGCCGGTGCGGCTTCACCATTCGGTATGGTGCCGCCGGTTGCGATGGGCCGGCTGGCGGCGCACCGCCGGATCGAGTCCGGCGGTGAATTCCGCCGTGAATTCATCGCGCGCGGCGTCGTCGCGGCGCCGGGGCGAGCCGGCGTTGTCGAACATCGCGGTGGCCATTGCCTCGATGCGCCCGCTGAGGCGGATGATCAGGACGTTAAGGTGGCCGATGAACCCGCTCATCTCAGGCCACCGCCAGCTGCGGCATCTCGCCAGCCGCCTCGCCGCGCAGCCAGTCGATGAAGTGCGAGACCTTGGGAAGGTTCAGCTTGGCCCGCGGCGCCACGATGTAATAGGCGAAGTCGACCTTCACTCTTGATTTGAATGGCTGCACCAGCCGCCCATGGCGCAGGTCGCGGGCGGCAAGCGCGGTCTTGGCGAGTCCGACGCCGCGGCCCAGCACGGCGGCCTCGATCACCAGACTCGACTGGTTGAAGCGGGGGCCGCGGCCCGCATCGATGTGCCGGGCGCCGGCGGCGCTCAGCCACATTTCCCAGTTCGGACAGGACGGATCGTTGTCGGGGCTGTCGTCGTGGAGCAGCGTCGCCTCGACGAGATCGCCTGGCGCATGGAACGGCCCGTGCAGCCGCAGGAAGTCAGGGCTGCAGACCGGCACGACGCTCTCGGTCAGCAGCTGCGTGACGGCAAGGTCGGAATAGCGGCCAGCGCCATAGCGGATGGCGACATCGACACCGTCCTTGACGAAGTCGGCAAGCTGCATCGAGGCCGCGACGTGAACATCAATCTCGGGATGCGCCACCTGGAAGGAGCCAAGCCGTGGCAGCAGCCATTTGGCGGCGAAGGAGGGTGCCACGCTGACGCTGAGGGTGCCGGCCTCGCCCAGCGAGTCGATGGCGTCCATGGCCGCGCAAAGTTTGACGAAGCCTTCGCGGAGATCGCGCAAGCCCGCGCTTCCGGCATCAGTGAGGGCGAGGCCGCGGCCGTTCCGCGTGAACAGCGGCAGCCCGACGTGGTCTTCGAGAATGCGAATCTGGTGGCTGATGGCGGCGGGTGTCACGCGCAGTTCGTTGGCAGCGAGCGAGATGCTCATGTGGCGTGCTGCGGTTTCAAAGGCGCGGAGGGCGTTGAGGGGCGGAAGGCTGCGTCGCATGACTATAAATCCTACCAATATTATAGAGATTAGATACCACCCAGCCTCGGCCTTGGCAAGCGCGCCGTGAAAAGAAAGAGGGGCCAACAGGTCGATCCCGCTGGCCCCAAGTCTGGGGAGGAAACAGCGCCATGCCGATCGCAAGAGCAGCCTGACGACCACTTGGTGGTAACATGCGCCCCGCGCGGCTGTAACTGAGAAGAGTTGAGGTGAGCCGCCAGAATTGCTCAGCAATGTGCGCGGGTCATCCGCGAGCTACCTTGCACTCACCACCACGGGCCGTGACCGGTCGCGCAGCCGGTGCGGCGAATTGTCGATGCCGATGCCCTCGATGAAGCCTTCCACGAAGGGCGTGGCGGGACGCTCCAGGATGTCCCGCGCGGTGCCGACCTGCACGATCTCGCCCACATCCAGAATGGCGATCCGGTCGGCCAGTTCGAAAGCCTCGTCCTGGTCATGGGTGACGAACAGCGTGGTGTGGCCGGTGCGCTGGTGCAAGTCCTTCAGCCATTTGCGCAGGTCCTTGCGCACCCGCGCGTCGAGCGCGCCGAACGGTTCGTCCAGCAGCAACACGCGCGGCTCGATGGCGAGTGCGCGG
>DAISVW010000370.1:0-2963 GCA_036826695.1 Aestuariivirga sp. | reverse complement strand
CCGCCTCCTCGAGCTGGGTGTCGGCCTCGTGAATGCGGCTCACCGCCTCGGCGAAGCTCAGATAGTCGCCCTTCACCGGCATTCCCAGAATTTCGAACATCGAGCGAGACCAGAAGATCACGCCCTTGTCGATGTCCCAATCCCACATGCCGCATTGCCCGCGGTCCAGCGCCTTGTCGAGCCGGGCCGTGGCAAGCCCCAGAATCGCGTCCGCTTCCGCCGCCTTGGCGGCCTGCCAGTGAAACGACCCGCCCAGCAGCATGAGTACGAACAGCGTGACGATGAACAGCGCGGTGACGCGGGTGACGCTGGTCCGCCAGGCGTGCAAGACATCCGACTTGCGCTGCATGACGAACAGCGTGCCAGGATATTTGCCGAGGTCATAAATGGCGACGAAGGCGTCATCGCCCGAGGCCAGCCGCAGCGGCGCCATCTCGCCGCTGTTGATGGCCGCGCCCGCGACGAAATCGGGCGACAGGAGGCTGGTGACTGCCGCGCCATCCAGATGCGCATCGGCGGGCAGGCTGGCGGCAATCTGCCCGGTGTTCCCGACGACTGCGAAGAACCGGCCTTCCTCCAGCGCACCGGCTGGCATGAGGGTCTCGAGATCGGCGCTCGTGATGGCTGGCGGCGCGGCGGCCTTCAGCGCCTCGGCGGCAATCCGGCCATAGAGCGCCGACTGCCGGTTCTGTTCGGCGACATGCGCGGCGCGGCTATCGGTGAGCTGCAGCAGCAGCGTGCCGCCCATCAGCAGCAGGAACAGCACGATGAGCGAGGTGATGAGCAGCCGCAGGTTACGCTCGGTGATGGCAAACCTGAAGCTGTCCATCCACGGCAGCGGGAGTTTGAGAACCCGCTCCTTGACGAACAGTTCGCCGATATGCGTCTTGCCCAAATGCGTCCCCTGATGCCCCGCCATCCCCGCGAGACGCGGCGCTGAAAACACGAATGCCGCCACTGACCGAATCACCGGCTATTGATTCGAAAAGCAGGTGATTTGTCCAGATTTATTGCGGCACGCGGTTTCGGCGTTGCGGGCCGCCGCCTTCACGGCCCCGTTCGGAATGCCTGGAAGAAGTCCACGCAATGCTCCTCGAAAGCTGCGACGAGGCGGGTCTTGCGCATTTGCTTCAGCGCCGCAAGGGCAATGACGCCCCGCTCAACGTCGCCTGCGATGGGCCGCACCGCCAGTTCCTCGCCCGCGTAGGAATGATCGCCATGCGGCCTGGTGATGAGGATCGAATAGCCCAGTCCCTGGCCCACCAGCCCGCGCACCACCTCGAGCGAGGGCGAGGAAAAGGCCACTTGGGGCGTGATGCCCGCGCTCTCGAGAATGCGCGTGAAGTAGGTGCGGCTGGGGGCGATATCGAGCAGCACAAAGGGCTCCTCCTTCAAGGCGGCAAGCGGCACGCTGGTGAGCCGTGTCAGGCGGTGGCGGGCCGGCAGCAGCACATGCGGCGCGAAACTGGCGAGCGGCGTCACCGAGAACTCGTCTGTCATGTCGACGGCGTAGAGCAGGGCCACGTCATGGAGCCCGCGGCGCAGCCCGTCGAAGATTTCGTCCTGGGTGCCTTCCGCCATGCGGAAGGAGACCCCGGGGTGCTTGCTCGCGAAGCCCTTGATGAGGGGCGGCACGAAGGCGGGCGCAATGGTGGTGAAGCTGGCGAGTGACAGCTGGCCTTCGATGAGGCTTCCGGCCTCGGCCATGCCGCGCTGGAAATCCTCGGCATGGGTCAGGAGATTGCGCGCCTCCGCCAGGAACCTGAAACCGGCGGGTGAGGGGCTCACCCCCTGGGCGTGATGGCGGATGAACAGTTGCAGGCCCATCTGCTCCTCGAGCTTGGCGAGCGCCGCCGATAGCGTCGGTTGCGCCACGCCGAGGCTCGCGGAGGCAGCCGCCACCGAGCCATGGTCCCAGATGGCCACCGCATATTCGATTTGCCGGAGGGTGTAACGCAGCATCGGAATTATCTATTCAATACTGAAATATAATCTATTTTTCCGAAGCACTCCACCTGTGTCAAGTTTTTCCCGGGTGAACGGAGGAAACAAACGGATGAATGCGATAGGCAAGCCGCCAGTGGCCGCCGAGCAGTTCATCGCCGCCATGGGGCTTGCGGCCACGGGCGTGTCGGTCGTGACGACCGATGGTCCGCGGGGCCGCTTTGGCCTCACCGTCAGTGCGGTGTCTTCGGTCTCCGCCGATCCGCCGCTGATCCTCATCTGCATCAACCGCCGCAGCCCCGCCGCCGCGGCCGTTGACGGCAACGGGCAGTTCGCGGTCAGCATTCTGGCCGATGGGCACCGCGCCTATGCCGAAACCTTTTCCGGGCGTCCACGCGAAGGCCGCCCCTTCGATTTCTCTCATCACGCCTGGCGCGACGGCGATACCGGCCTGCCGCTCGTCCAGGACGCCACCGCCGCCTTCGAATGCGAAATCGATCAGCATCTCGATGCCGGCACCCACCGCATCTTCATCGGACGCGTGGTTGCCGCGCACCGTGGCTCGGCCGAACCGCTCGTCTACTGCAACCGCGCCTTCCGGCGCATCGTCCATCTCACGAAGGAAACCGAACCATGATCAGAACCGGCGAACAATACCGCGAGTCGATCCGCGACGGGCGCGACGTCTGGATCAACGGCGAGCGCGTCAAGGACGTGACGCGCCATCCGCAGTTCAGGCCTCTGGTGGATATTCGGGCCCTCATCTACGACATGCAGCACGAAACAGCGACCCGCGAGGCGATGACTTACGAGGAGAACGGCGAGCGCTTCGCGAGCGGGCTCCGCCTGCCCTTCGAGAAGAAGGACTGGGAGGACAAGCGCAAGGCCGTCGACACGGTGATGCATGACATCGGCGGCGTCGTCACAAGGGTGGGCGACGAGACCATCGGAGAGATGTGGTCGCTCTGGGACGGCAAGGAGATCCTCAACGAGATCGATCCGCGCTTCGCCCAGAACAT
>DAISVW010000369.1:0-2963 GCA_036826695.1 Aestuariivirga sp. | reverse complement strand
GAACCTGGCTTCTCGCCACCGCAACGGCGGCAGCCTGAGCCATCGGGGCAGGGGCGCTGTCAGTCATGACACCTCAAGAATTCCGCAAGGCAGATCACGAAATCCTGGATCTTCTCGCGCACGACAGAGCAGGCATAGCCGCGCGCCCCCTTGCTGGCGCAGGTCAAGCCGGGCGACATCGCGGCCGGCCTCCCGGTCACCGCGCCCGAAAGGCCTGAGCCTCACGCCACCCCCGCGCTCTTCGCCATCACATAGAAGGCAACCACCAGCACGACCGCGGCAAACACGCGGGTCAGCAATCCCTTGCGCGCCGCAAGCGCGCCTGAAAGCCGCGTGCCGACAAGCCCGCCCGCAAGGCCGCCAACGATGAACACGCCCGCCAGCCGCCAGTCGATGAGCCCATCCTGCGCATAGGACACGGCCGTCGTCAGCCCGAACACGCCGACGCTGAACAGCGAAGATCCGACCGCATTCAGCATCGCCATGCCGCTGCCAAGCATGATGCCGGGAACGATCAGGAAGCCGCCGCCAATGCCGAAGAACCCGGCCAGCCCGCCGGTGGCCAGCCCGATGCCAACAAGGCGCGCCGCAATCGCCGGTGTGATTCGCACCGTCGGGTCACCCTCGCTCTTGCGCGGCCGCAGCATCGAGAGCGCCACGACGACCATGACGACGCCGAACAGGAATATGAGCTGCTTGCCATCGACCATCTTGCCCAGCATCGACCCCAGCCACGCGCCGGCAACACCCGAAAGCCCGAACACGATGGCGCACGGCCACTTCACATTGCCCGCACGCGAATGCGCGATCAGGTTGGCAAACGCGTTGACCGAGACCGCCAGCGCGCTGGTGCCGATCGCCACGTGCGGGTTGCTGACGCCCACGACGTAGAGCAGCAGCGGCACCGCAAGGATGGAGCCACCGCCACCGATGACGCCGAGGATCAGCCCGACGGCGCTTCCCGAGAGAGCTGCAAGCAGGTCTGTTTCCGTCATGGTCTCTTCCTCCGGCAATCCGTCAGGCGGATTGCGTCCGGTTCCACGGCATGAGTGAAAGCAGTTGGCCAAGCGCGCAGGTGCCGCTGACGCCGGCAAACACCAGCCCGCCACCGACAAAGGCGCTGAGCAGCACGAACCAGGGTGATAGCGTTGCCGCCAGCAGGACGCCGAGAACGACCAGGCTGCCCGCAGCAATCTGGACCTGTCTCTGCAAGGGGATCGGTTGCGCGCGGTCGAGGTGCGATGGAAGACCGGCCGCCCGCCACGCATTCAAGCCGCCTTCGATGACATGGGTTTGGTTGAACCCCAGCGCCATCAGCTTGTCCCTGTTCATCTCGGTCCGCCGCCCGCTCTGGCACTGGAAGATGGCGATCTTTCCGGCCGAGCGTTCGCGGTCGAAATCATGCGCGTCGAGCCCTGACAACGGCACGTGCCGCGCGCCACGGATATGTTCGCGCGCATACTCGTCCGCCTCGCGGATGTCGATCAGGATCGCCTTGCCGCTATCCATGAGGCGCTTCACCTCGAGCGGAGGAAGGGCAGAGAAGCCGCAATTGGTGTTCATGACAGGCGTCCTTTCTTCGGGTTGCAGAATATATCGTGGAGCGCGCCGATCAGCCGGCTCACACGTGGATCGGCGATACGGTAGTGGATGGTCTGTCCCTCGCGCCGCGTCGTGACGAAACCTTCGGCGCGCAACCGGGCCAGATGCTGCGACAGGGCCGATTGGCCAAGGCCCACGGCCTCCTGCAGCGCGCCAACCGACATCTCCCCTTGGCCCAATTGGCACATGACAAGCAGTCGCGTCTCATTCGACAGCGCCCGCAGGACCGAGGCGGCCTGCTGCGCATTTTCCTGCATCGCACTGAGTTCACGGGTCGAGAGCATCGAGCGCCTCTTGAATTAGATATTGCTAAATTAGAGAATGCTAATATATATGTCAAGCATCAGAAGCAAAGGAGTTGGAAAATGTCGCTGAACATCAGGGCCTTCTTCGACGAGCCCACCTTCACCGTAAGCTACCTCATCTGGGATGGCGCCACGCGCGCCGCCGCGATCATCGATCCGGTTCTCGACTACGACCCGAAATCAGGACGCACCTCGACGAAGTCGGCCGAGGCCATCCTCGCGGCCGTGAAGGAGGCCGACCTTCGCCTTGAATGGATCCTCGAAACCCATGCCCACGCCGACCACCTGTCGGCCGGTGCCTGGTTGCGCGGCAAGACAAAGGCACGCATCGTGATTGGCGAGCACATCACGCAGGTCCAGAAGACCTTCAAGGCCCTCTTCAACATGCCCGCGCAGTCCGTCGATGGCAGCGATTTCGACCAGCTTGTCAGCGATGGCGATCGCCTGGCGCTGGGCACCCTGTCGATCGAGGTGATCCACACGCCCGGCCACACGCCGGCCTGCGTGAGCTACCGCATCGACGATGCCGTCTTCGTCGGCGATACGCTGTTCATGCCCGATTACGGCACCGCGCGCGCCGACTTCCCCGGCGGCGACGCACGAACGCTCTATCGCTCGATCCGGCGCATCCTGTCGTTGCCGCCCCAGACCCGCCTCTTCATGTGCCACGACTACAAGGCACCCGGGCGTGACACTTATGTATGGGAGACGACGGTCGCGGCCGAGCGCAATGCCAATCTCCACGTGCGTGACGGCATCACCGAGGACGAGTTCGTCAAGAACCGGACAGCACGCGACCGCACGCTCGCCATGCCGGTCCTCATCATGCCCTCGGTTCAGGTCAACATTCGCGCTGGCGAGCTTCCGCCCCCCGAGCCCAACGGCATCAGCTATCTGAAGATTCCGCTGAACGCGGTGTGACGCTCAGCCAGCGCGCGGCCGGATCAGCAGCGCCGCCCGCGCCCGCTCGCGGTGCAGCGGCATGATGTTGGCACCTGCCACCGCGATCGCCGTCGCCAGCACCGCGCCATCGTCGCTGAAACCGACAAGCGCAAG
>DAISVW010000368.1:0-2967 GCA_036826695.1 Aestuariivirga sp. | reverse complement strand
GCCGCGATCTCCGCGAAGCGCATGCGCTTGCAGAAGCCCGGCACGATCTCGGCGGACAGAAGATCGAGCGACGTGCCCTTCATCAGGATTTCGCGGCAGCCATCGCCCTCGATGCGGATGATTGCGCGCATGTCGGACACATCGACGGCAAGTGAATGAATGCCGGCGAGCGCGGCCCTCAGGCCCGCGAGAATTTCGGCAACGCGCCCGAGCGGGCAGAGGATCAGCCACTGATCGATCGACAGCCACAAGGCGGTGACATCGCCTGCCGTGGCGGTGGTGCGGGGCTTGACGGGAAGCTTTAGGCCCAGCGCAGACTTGGCGGCCTTCATGAATGAGGCATCGGAGGCAAGGCCGCGCAGGTCGATCATGCCCTGGCCCGTCACCTCGCGGAGAGAAACGGCAAGCCCCGCGGGGGCTTCCACGCCGGCGAGCGGCGTCTGGTGAGAGAGCTCAGACATTCAGCTTGGCCCCTTCCTTGTCGTAGAACACGGTATCGGTGATCGTGGCCCTGACGACCTTGCCGCCCGGCAGCGGGAAGGAGATGGTCTCGCCCATGCGCGAGCGGCCGTTCTCGATCAGCGCCATGGCGATGGAGCGGCCAAGCGTGGGCGAACGGTAGCTCGAGGTCACCTGGCCGATCATCTCCATCGGCGGCTTGTCCTTCACCTGGCGCACCGCATAGGCGCCGTCGGGCAGCACCTCGCTGGGGTCCTCGGTGAGAAGGCCAACCAGCTGCTTGCGGTTGGGGCCCTTGAGATAGGACTGTTCCAGCGAGCGTTTGCCGATGAAATCCGGCTTCTTCTTCGAAACCAGCCCGTCGAGGCCCACGTCGAGGGGCGTCGTGGTGCCGTCGGTTTCATCGCCCACCACGATATAGCCCTTCTCGGCGCGCAGCACATGCAGCGCCTCGGTGCCATAGGGCTCGATACCGAACTCGGCACCCGCCGCGAGAATGTCCTTCCACAGCGCCAGGCCAAGATTGGAAGGCGTCGCCACCTCATAGGAGAGCTCGCCCGAGAAGCTGATGCGGAACACCCGCACCGGATAGCCCCCCAGCCTGCCTTCCACGAAAGACATATGCGGCAGCGCCTCGTTCGAAAGATCGAAGGACGGATCGAGCTTCCGCAGCACGTCACGGGCTTTGGGCCCGGCGATGGCGAACTGCGACCATTGCTCGGTGACGGGTGTGACGAACACCCGGTAATGCGTCCACTCGGTCTGCAGCCATTCCTCGAGCCAGGCGGCGATGCGGTCGGCGCCGCCCGAGGTGGTGTGCATCAGGAAGTGATCCTCGGCGAGGCGCACCGTGACGCCGTCATCGGTGAGGAAGCCAAGCTCGTTCATCATCAGCCCGTAGCGGCACTTGCCCACTTTCAGCGTCGAGAACGTATTGGTGTACATGCGGTCGAGGAATTCCGCCGCGTCCGGCCCCTTGATCTCGATCTTGCCCAGGGTGGAGGCATCGCGCAGGCCTACTTTATTCCGCACACAGAGGATTTCACGGTCGATCGATTTGTGCTTGTCCTCTCCGGCGCGTGGTTATGTGTAGGCGCGCCGCCACTGGCCCACCGGCTCGAAGATGGCGCCCTGGTCCACATGCCACTGGTAGATGGCGGTGCGCCGGACCGGCAGGAACAATTGCCTGGTCAGCGTGCCGGCAATGGACCCGAAGGAGAACGGCGTATAGGGCGGGCGGAAGGTGGTGACGCCGATTTCCGGAATGGTCTTGCCGGTGGCCTCGGAGAGAATGCCAAGCCCGTTGAGGTTCGATGTCTTGCCCTGGTCGGTGGCCATGCCGAAGGTGGTGTAGCGCTTGGTGTGCTCCACCGATTCATAGCCTTCGCGCTGCGCAAGCTCGAGGTCGGCCGCCGTCACGTCATTCTGGAAGTCGATGAAGTGCTTGTTGCCTTCATTGTACTTGCCGGTGGCCGGCGCGAACCAGATCGGCTCCAGCGGCTGCTGGGCGGCCTCGCTGACCGCGGGTACGGCGTGGACATTGCCCGCGCCCACAAGCTTCGATCCCGCGGTGTAAGCCTCTTCCAGGATCTGGGAGAGCGCGAAGCTGCCGTTCGCTGCACCCACCGCGGTGATCCGGTCGGCATGGCGGTCAGGGCGGAAGGACTGCAGCGCGTCGTCGAAGCGGATCTTGCCGCCATTGTGGCACCACAGATGCAGCGCCGGGTTCCAGCCGCCGGACATGGCGACGAAATCGCAGGTAACGCGCGCCTCCTTGATGACCCGGCCCTGGCCCTTGCGGTAGGACGCAACCTTGACATCGGTGATCTCGAGACCGCCCCAGCCTGTGTTGACGGCGGAAATCACCGACCCGGTATCGACGGCGATGCCGGCCTCGCGCGCCTTGGCGGCGAGCGGCCCCTCGGCCCGCGCGCGGGAATCGACCACCCGCACGCCAACGCCCGCGGTCTTCAGTACCAGCGCCGTCTGATAGGCATCGTCATTGTTGGTGAACACCACGCCGGAGGCCCCGGGTGCCACGCCGTAGCGCTCCACGAGTCCGCGCGCGGCTGAAGCCAGCATCACGCCCGGCCGGTCATTGTAGGCGAAGGCGATCGGCCGCTCGATGGCGCCCGAGGCGAGGATCACCTGGTGGGCGCGCACCTTCCACAACCGGTGGCGCGGCGTGCCGCTTGCGGACAACGCCGGGGCATGGTCGGCAAGGCGTTCGAACAGCATCACGAAGTTATGATGCCAGTGGCCGACCACGGTGGTGCGCGGCAGCACATGAACATTTTCTGCGCCCGCGAGACTGGCTGCCCTGGATGCCGCCCATTCCGCCTGCGCCAGACCATCGATGCTGCCGCCCGAGATATCGGCGATGCCGCCGAAGCGCGGGTTCTCGTCGGCGATGATTACCCTGGCGCCCGCTGCCGCCGCGGCCTCGGCGGCAGCAGGGCCAGCAACGCCAGCGCCGCCCACCAGCCCGTCGCAATGGACGTGGATCTG
>DAISVW010000367.1:0-2976 GCA_036826695.1 Aestuariivirga sp. | reverse complement strand
TCTCGATCTCGCGGATGAAGCGGGCGCCGATGATGTCGAGCGCGCAGGTCTCCGAGCACAGTATGTAGGCGCCGTTGAATTCGCCCAGGATCAGCGGCCTTATGCCATGCGGGTCGCGCGCCCCGATCAGCTTCTTGTTGGTGAGCGCCACCAGGGCATAAGCGCCTTCGAGCGCGCGGAGCGCATCGATGTAGCGCTCCACCATGCGGGCCTTGGGCGAACGCGCCACCAGATGCAGGATCACCTCGGTATCGGAGGTCGACTGGCAGATGGCGCCCTGGCTGATCAGCTCGCGGCGCAGCGTGAGGCCGTTGGTGAGATTGCCGTTATGGGCCACGGCGAAGCCGCCGCTTGCGAGTTCGGCGAACAACGGCTGCACGTTGCGCAGGATGGTCTCGCCGGTCGTCGAATAGCGCACATGGCCCAGCGCCGAATTGCCCTTCAGCCGGTCAATGACCTTCTCGGACGAGAAATGATCGCCCACCAGGCCCTGACGGCGCTCGGTCTGGAAGCGTTCGCCATCGAAAGAGACGATACCGGCCGCCTCCTGGCCGCGGTGCTGCAGGGCGTGGAGCCCGAGGGCGGTCAGCGCGGCGGCATCGGGGTGACCATAGATTCCGAAGACTCCGCATTCCTCGCGCAGGCGGTCGGCGTGGAGTTCACGGTCGAAGCTTCCGGTCATTGACCCGTTTCCGGCGTCCCGGCCGGCGGCTGTTCGGCGCCGCCGGTGCCCTGGATCAGGTTTTCGAGTCCCTGGTTGTCATTGCTCTTGTAGCCGCTCTCCGGCGTTTCGCCCGGCTGCTGGTCCGGCGGCGTCGCATCCTGGTTCTTGAGAAGCGCCGTGTTGTTGAGCGTGTCAGCGATGTCGGGCGGCATGAAGGTCAGCAGCCATTCGCCGGTCGACTTGATCATCGGCAGGCTGTAGGCGTTGCGCACCCAGGCTTCCTGCTTGTCGAAAGGCAGCAGCCAACCATAGAAGAGATAGGCGATGGCCGCGAAGATGACACCGCGCACCATGCCGAAGATGAAGCCGAGCGTGCGGTCGAAAGTGCCCGCCGCGGAGTCGACCACGAAATCCGAAATCTTGACGCTGATCACCGAAACCACGATCAGCACCACCAGGAAGGCGGCCGCACCCACGCCGATCTGCGCCAGGATATCCTTGTCGAGATAGGGGATGTTCGTCCTGGCAAATTCGACAAGCTCCGGCCGCTTGATGGCGTAATAGGCCGCCACCGCGGCTGCGGCCCAGGCCACCAGCGACAGGATTTCGCGTGTAAAGCCGCGCATCAGGGCGAGAAGCCCCGAGATCAGCATGATGGCGATGAGGATGAAATCGAGCAGCGTCATCTTTGCCCCTGAAGAATGCTTCGCCCGTCCTTATAGAAAGATTCTGGAGTGTGGACTAGGCGATTCGCCGCTGTCCACGCTGTTGCGCGGCCGACCAGGCGACGAGGTCCATGATGGTCTCCATGGGTTTGATGCCAAGACCCTTGATCCCCGGCTGGTCCTGGCCGGCGGCGATGACCGCCTCTTTGAGCCCAAGCTTCTGGGCTTCCTTCAGCCGGGCCTCGGTCTGGCCCACGGGCCGGATGGCGCCGGAGAGGGCGATTTCGCCAAATACCGCCGTGCCCGGTGGGATCACCGTGCCGGTGAGCGAGGAGAGCAGGGCGGCGGCCCCCGCGCGGTCGGCGGCGGGCTCGCGCCCCTTGCGGCCGCCGGCCCCGTTCAGGTAGCCGTCGGTCTGGCCGGTCTGGACGCCGGCCCTGGCCTCGAGCACGGCGAGGATCATGGCGAGACGGTTCGAATCCCAGCCCACGGTCGTGCGCCGGGGCGTGCCGAGCGGCGATGGTGACACCAGCGCCTGCACCTCGATCAGCAGCGGCCGGGTGCCTTCCATGCCGGCGAACACCGCGGTTCCCGGCGCCGGATGCTCGCTTGAGCCCATGAAAAGCCTTGACGGGTTGGTGACTTCGGCGAGGCCTCCGTCCGACATTTCGAACACGCCGATCTCGTCCGTTGGGCCGAAACGGTTCTTCACGGCGCGCAGGATGCGGAACTGGTGGCCTCGGTCTCCCTCGAAATAGAGCACCGCGTCGCCCATGTGTTCGACCACCTTGGGCCCGGCGATCTGCCCGTCCTTGGTAACGTGTCCGACCAGCAGGATGGCGGAACCCTTCTGCTTGGCGAAGCGGATCAGCGCCTCGGACCCCGCCTTGAGCTGCGAAACCGTGCCGGGAGCTGCCTCGATCGATGGCGCCCAAAGGGTCTGGATCGAGTCGATCACCGCGATGGCCGGCGGCTTCTCCTCGGCCAGGGTGGCCAGAATGTCCGACACATTGGTTTCGGTGGCGAGCAGCACCGGGGCATCGTCAAGCCCCAGCCGCTGGGCGCGCAGCCTGACCTGGGCGATGGCCTCCTCGCCGGAGATATAGACCACCCGCTCGCCCTTTCGTGCCAGCGCCGCCAGCGCCTGGAGCAGCAGTGTCGACTTGCCGATGCCGGGGTCGCCGCCGATCAGCACGCCGGAACCGGGCACAAAACCGCCGCCCGCCACCCGGTCGAGTTCGGCGATGCCGGTGACGATGCGGGGCGGGGCCGGTGTTTCGCCCCTGAGCCCAACCAGCCTGGTGGCGCGGCCTTTCGGCAGGCTGGCGCCCCTGGCGCCAGAGAGCGGTGCCGAGGCCTGCTCCTCAACGATGGTGTTCCAGGCGCCGCAGCCTTCGCAGCGGCCGGACCATTTGGATGAGGTTGACCCGCAGTTCTGGCAAACGAATAGGGACGACTTGGCCATGACCCTGTATAGCGGAACATTCATGGAACGCAACGGGTCAGCAAAATAGGTCCCGGAGGGGTGGGGTACCTCCGGGACCATGTCTCGTGCCCGACGGACAACAGCAGAACACACGGTCTCCTGCCTGGGCTGTCTCATCGGCACAAGTCTCAGGGCTCCGGGGCTGTGGCACCCGCAGCAAC
>DAISVW010000366.1:0-2979 GCA_036826695.1 Aestuariivirga sp. | reverse complement strand
AACGGCTACGCCCAGTTGCGCCCCCGCAGGCTCTCGAACACATAGGTCCGCACGCCTGCCGCCGCCTGGCCCTTGACGATGAACGGGTTGACGCTGTCGAAGGAGCCGGTCACCGCCTGGCGCAACTGGCCGCCCTTGGGCGCATCCGGATTGGCATAGGGAAGATGCGCGAAATCCGGCGGAAGGGCGGGCGTGCCCAGCATGGCGATGCCATGCTGTGGCGCGGCTGACGCCAGCCCCGTGAGGGTGACGAGGGCGGCGGCGAAGACGAGGGCTGAACGGATCACTTTTCTGGTTCCTGTGGCGCTGGGCTGGCTGGTCGCGGATTACCGCACCAGGATGTTCTGAAACTGCCAGGGGTCCTTGCGGTCGAGGTCGGGGGCGAAAAGCTGGACGACGGAATCGAGCGGCGTCCAGTCGGTATAGACGCCGCGCACCGGGCCCAGATAGGGCGTCTGGATTTCGAGGCAGCGGCGGTAGTCCATTTCATCGGTCTCGACGACGCCGGAATCGGGGTTTTCGATCGCCCAGATCATGCCGGTCATCACCGCGGATGTCACCTGCAGGCCGGTGGCGCTCTGGTAGGGCGCCAGCTTGCGGGTTTCCTCGATCGACAGCTGCGAGCCATACCAATAGGCGTTGCGCTTGTGGCCGTAGAGCAGCACGCCGAGCTCGTCGCGGCCATCGGCGATGTCCTTCTCGTCGATCACATAGCTTTCCTTCTGCCGCTTGCCGCCAGCACCCAGCAGCTCGAGCCAGGAGAGCACCGCGTCGTTGCTCGGGTGATAGGCATAGTGGCAGGTGGGGCGGTAGACGGCCTTGCGGCCCTCGCGCACCGTGAAGTAATCGGCAATCGAAATCGCCTCGTTGTGGGTGACGAGGAAGCCGAAATGCGGGCCTTCGGTGGGCGTCCAGGTGCGCACCCGCGTGTCGGCGCCGGGGCGCTCGATATAGATCGCGGCGCCGCAACCCGTCGTGTGGCGGCGGCCCAGCGGCGGCAGCTTCTTCTCATGCGTGCCCCAGCCCAGTTCGGCTGGCTGCAGGCCTTCGGAAATGAAGCCCTCGACCGACCAGGTATTGACGAAGGTGCCAAAGGGCTTTGGCTTTTTGGCGCGCTGGGTGTCGCGTTCGGCGATGTGGATGCCCTTGACGCGGAGCCGCTTCATCAGCTTCGCCCAAGCCTCACGTGTGCTGGGTGGCGTCACCTTCACGCCGGTGTCGCGCGCGATGTCGATCAGCGCCTGTTTCACGAACCATGACACCATGCCCGGGTTGGCGCCGCAGCAGGAGACGGCGGTGGGACCGGGGCCCAGCTCCCGCTTCAGTGCCAGCATCTTCTCACGCATGGTGTAGTTGGTGCGCTGGGCCTGCGGCAGCTTGGTGTTGTAGTAGAAGCCTGGCCACGGCTCGATCACCGTGTCGATGTAAAGCGCGTTGGTCTCGCGCGCCAGCCGCATGATGGCGAGGCTGTCGACGTCAACCGACAGATTGACGATGAAGGCCTGGCCCGGACCGGCGGTCAGCAGCGGCGTCAGAAGCTGGCGATAGTTCTTGCGGGTCACCGCCTCGTTGATGAAGGAGGCACCCTGCTTTTCCGCCAGAACGCTTTGCGACTCATCGGGAGCGATGACGGTGATGCGTTTCGGATCGCACCTGATATGGCGGTGGATCAGCGGCAGCGTGGGGCCGTTCCAGGTGGCGTGGATGGGCCAATTGGTCATGTCGGGGAAACTCCTGTCACCTTGAGAATTCACGGGCCGGTGACACCTTATAGTGGAAACAGGTGGCAGTTCTCAATCCCGGTTTGATGTGCCGGGTGGCTGGTCTTCCTGACGGTATTTCCAAGTCTCCCAGGTGACGCGCGCGATCTTGTAGGAATCGATGACCGAGATCCCATAAATGAAGATGCCGCCAACATGGCGCGAGAAGAAGCTGGCGGTCTCCGGCATCAGCCTGATGCTGACCCAGCCGAGGATGACCGTGAAGAACAGGAACATCAGCCCGCGCTGGGTCTTGCCCTGCAGCACGTGCCCGCCGCCGGGAATGGCCAGAGAGGCTGCCAGTGCGAGGTCGGTCTTGCTCAGGTTGCCGGTTTTCTCCTGATCAGGCTGGTTATCTTGTGGATGTCGGCTTGACTTTCATCACGCCGCGATGTTCCCTGCAGGAAACTAAATTGCCGGTAGCGATAGAGTCGGAGCAACAGAAAAAAGGGTGCGCCCACTGCCGGCAAACCGGCGTACCCGGGGAGAACCAAGGAAATGGGCGATAATCTGGGTGCGGTGAACGTCTTATTCACCGAGTTCTACTATTGGGTGACGGTGGTCTTCATGTTCCTCATACATGTGGGTTTCTGCATGTATGAGGTGGGAACAGCGCGCCGGCGCAACCATCTCCACACGCTGATGAAGAATACAATGACGCTCCCGCTCGTCACGGTCACTTTCTTCCTGTTCGGCTGGTGGATCTACTTCGCATTCCCGAACGGCCCAGGCATCATTGAGGGTGGCATCCCGGCGATCGCCGGGACGGTGGCAACGCCCTGGAGCCCGCTGCTCGGCACGCATCTGTCCGGGCCTTCGCCCGAACTGGGCGTGAGCGCCGAAGACGCCGCGGTCTGGCACCGGCTGAACGGCGTCTTCTGGGCGGCCTTTCTACTGTTCTCCTGGACCACTGCCTCGATCGTATCTGGCGCGGTAATCGAGCGGATCCGCTCGGGTGCCTTCTGGCTCATCGCGGTGCTGGTCGGGTCCTTCCTGTGGATCACCGATGCCTCATGGGGCTGGAGTGCCGGCGGCTGGATGGTCAAGGTGCTTGGCTATCATGACGCTTATGCCTCCGGCGTGGTGCACGCCATCGCAGGCGGCGCGGCGCTGGCCACTCTGATCGTGCTTGGCCCCCGCAGCGGCAAGTTCCGCCCGGATGGGACCCCGCGCGATATCCCGCCGCACAATCCGTGGCTGGTGGCGATCGGCATTTTCC
>DAISVW010000365.1:0-2989 GCA_036826695.1 Aestuariivirga sp. | reverse complement strand
CGCTAGGCCCTCGTGCGCGCAGAAGGCGACAAAACGGCGCTGGTCCTGACAGATGTCCAGCGCCTCGGAACCCGGAGGCAGCACCACGGCGCCGGCGGCAAGAATTCCGTCCCGCGCGCGATCCAGCACCGCCAACTCCCCGTCGCGGGTCGGGACCACCAAGCGAATACCCAGGCGGGAGCACGTTTCCGCCAGCGCCTGTGGATACTCCGGCGCATGGCTGGGCGGCAGCAACACAACGCCATCGGCCTCACCCAGCGCGGCGTTATCGGGCCCCAGGTCGGCGGCGAACACCCGACCGCCGCGCGCATGGCACGCGACCGCGAACGCCCGGACGAGCAGCACCTTGGCCGCGGCGCTCAGGATCAGGACGTTCATGGGGTCCCGGCGGCGGGGCCCTTCGCGGGACGGGCGTAGAGAGTCTGATTGCGACCGATCCCCGCCCGCGCGCAGCCGCGCCGGAACTCGATCACCGCATCCAGCGATCGGTCCTTCCAGAGTCCCATCTCGAACGCCACCCGGGCGAAGTGACAGTTCCGCCCCTTGGCGCGGTCGCGCATGTAGGCCGTGTCTTCGTTCAGCAGGAAGATATCGATCGGGAATTCACCCAGGTGTTCCACGACCTCCCAGCCGTGAGCGACCATCGTTCGGGGCAGGCTGTCGGTGTTGAAGTAGTTCAGGTGATCTGGCGGAGCGAGCCAGAAGCGCGGATCGGCGTGGCCGCGGGCCACGATCTGATCCGGCAGCCAGGACCCGTCATTGGGCACGGCGATCCGCGCCATGCCTTCCGGGGCGACGATGGCCCGCAGACGCCGGATCAGGCCGACAGGGTCGATGACGTGCTCCAGCACGTTGTTGCAGATGACGAGATCGAACGTCTCACCCGCCGCAATCACGTCATCCAGCAGCGCGAAGGCGTCGCCGAGGGCCAGATGCGCGGCGAGGTCGGGAAAGAACGCCCGTACGCCGTCGTCGGTGAAATCCAGGCCGCGCGCGTCCCAGCCGCGCTGCCGGAAGTAATCCAGGCTGAATCCTTCTCCGACTCCCACCTCGAGCATGGTTCCGGCCGGCCGGCCCCAGATCCGTTCCGTCTCGGCCGGCTGCAGCCGTTTGTGCTCCAGTTCTTCCGCCGTGTAGCCATGGGCGTAGGGCGTGGCGCCATGTGTGGCGCCGAAGTACTTGTCCCGATAGTAGGCCGCCAGCTCCGCTGAGGTCGGGCGCGGCGCGATTTCGAAATAGCCCTCCGGCATCTCGACAAGATCGCTCATGGTCGCGCCTCCCGCACGGAGCGTCATCTCCGCCTGACGCGGTTAATGCGTCATTACGGACCCGACACGCCGAAAGCCGGCTTGATCCGCCCGCGTGGCGCTATAGGTTGGCGCAACCAAACAACTGTTCGAACGGGCCAGGGCGCCCGCTAGGGGAGCCTGAATGAGCCAGCGTTTCGAAGGCACCGACAATTATGTCGCCACCGAGGATCTCAAGGTCGCGGTCAATGCGGCCATCGCGCTTGAGCGGCCGCTGCTGATCAAGGGCGAACCCGGCACAGGCAAGACGGTGCTGGCCGAGGAGATCACCAAGGCGCTCGGCGCCGAACTGATCACCTGGCATATCAAGTCGACGACCAAGGCCACGATGGGCCTCTACGAATACGATGCGGTCACCCGTCTGCGCGACAGTCAGCTCGGCGACGAGCGGGTGAAGGACGTCCGCAACTACATCAAGAAGGGCAAGCTCTGGGAGGCGTTCACCGCCGATAAGCGTCCCGTCCTGCTGATTGACGAGATCGACAAGGCCGACATCGAGTTCCCCAACGACCTCCTGCAGGAGCTCGATCGGATGGAATTCTACGTCTACGAGACCAATGAAACGATCCGGGCCGAGGTCCGGCCGATCGTGATCATCACCTCCAATAATGAGAAGGAGTTGCCCGACGCCTTCCTGCGCCGCTGCTTCTTCCACTACATCCGCTTCCCCGACAGCGAGACGATGCAGGAGATCGTCGACGTCCACTATCCGGGGATCAAGGCCAAGCTGGTCGCCGAGGCGCTGCGCATCTTCTACGACATGCGCAAGGTGCCGGGCCTCAAGAAGAAACCCTCCACCTCGGAGCTTCTGGATTGGCTCAAGCTTCTGATGGTCGAGGACATTGACGGCGACATGCTCGCGGAAAAGGACCCGACCAAGCTGATCCCGCCGCTGCACGGCGCACTGCTGAAGAACGAGCAAGACGTCCACCTGTTTGAACGCCTGGCCTTCCTGGCCCGGCGTGAGGGCGCGGCGCGGCCTGGGCAGCAGTAGCCCCGAGCCTTACGCCGAATTCACTCGCCTTTCCGAAGGGGTCCGCTCAACCTTGCACGGGTTGGACGGAGCCCTTCGCCATGAACGCCTATCCCCTAGCGGCCGCCTCGGCCCTCGCGCTCGCCGCCGCCGCCTGCGGCCCGGCCACGCCGCCGGCGCGCGCGGCGCTGGAATGCCCGGCGACCCAGGGCGATCTGACGCGGACCGCCCAGTCCGCCGACGGCAAGTCCTGCGGTTATCGGGCCAAGGACGGCGTCGAGGTCACCCTTGAGCTGGTGGCCGCCAACGGCGACATAGATGGCGTCCTCAGGGCGCTCGAAACCCGCCTCCTCGCCGACCGCGTCGCTTCCCCGGCGCCGTCGGACGAGACCGCCAGGTCCGATACAGCTTCAGAGATTTCCGGCAACGCGACCGCAGACGCCGCCGACAAGGCGACCCGCGAGGCCGAGGCCGATACCAAAGGCGTTCAGGTCAGCGTCGGCGTGAAGGTCGACGGCGTCGATCACGTCAGTCGCGGCGACGGCGAGACCCGGGTCAATCTCCCGGGTATCTCGGTCGTGGCCAATGAGAAGGACGAGACGGCCCGTGTCCGGGGCGGCCCCCTCACTGTCGAGGCCGGAGATGATCAGGCCGTGGTCCGGATCCGCCGCGACGTTCGCCTCCGGGGCGAGCAGCTCAATCCGGAAAA
>DAISVW010000364.1:0-3007 GCA_036826695.1 Aestuariivirga sp. | reverse complement strand
GATCATCAAACCGCGAAAAACAAATTGTGAAGGGGCGGAGGTAAACCGCCGTGCACTTTCGCACGTTTCACTCCATGTCAATTCTGACAAAGGGAGATTATATCGATGAAGAGCCTTCGCAACCTCGCCGTCGCCGCCGCCATTGCCGTTTCCGGCCTTGCCATGTCCGCTCAGGCCTATGCCGCCGATATCGTCGACACCGCCGTCGCAGCCGGCAACTTCAAGACGCTGGTGGCAGCGGTTCAGGCCGCCGGCCTCGTCGACACGCTCAAGGGTGCCGGTCCGTTCACCGTCTTCGCCCCCACCGACGAAGCCTTCGCGAAGCTTCCGGCTGGCACCGTTGACGACCTGCTGAAGCCCGAGAACAAGGACAAGCTGGTCGCGGTTCTGACCTATCACGTAGTGCCGGGCAAGGTGATGGCGGCGGATCTCGCCGGCAAGGAGACCAAGGCCAAGACCGTGCAGGGCCAGGAAGTCACCATCAGCGGCAAGGACGGCGTGACCGTCGACGGCGCCAAGGTGATCAAGGCCGACATCGCCACCTCGAACGGTGTGATCCACGTCATCGACGCGGTCATCCTGCCGAAGTAACATTGAGCAATCTCCGGATGATCGCGCCTGTCCGGGCGTGATCGCCGGAGAGATGAACAGCGCCCGCCGCGGCAAGCTTTGCCCGGCGGGCTTCGTTTTCGCTGAAGCCGATGAAATGCACGCCATTGGCCAGCCCGGCGTCCACGTCGTTCAGATTGTCGCCGATATAGACGATGCGCTGGCGCGGCAGGCCGGTGGCGGCAATGGCCCGTGCCACCGTCTCGCGTTTGTGGCCCGAGCCCTCCGCCCCGAAGGCCAGTCCCTGCACAGGCTGCCAGAGGCCCGCTGTCTGAAGCCGCAGCTGCGCGGCAGCCAGCAGATTGGCGGTTGCGATTCCCAGCCGCGATCCACCCAAATCTCCGATCAGTTGCGCCGCCCCCGCAATCGCCATGGCGCGCAAGGCGCCGCTGCCGAGGCCGTCCGACAGAATCGTCAGATAATCGGCAATGACTTCATCACGTTCATCCGCCGGAAGGCCGTGGCGCGACAGGATTTCCGCTATGATATGCTCGTCATTGCGTACCCGGTAGCTGTCCCAGTCGCGCGACAGGCCGGTGAGGCCATAGCGGCGCTCGAAGGCCAGAAAGAAGGCGTCCTCCTCCGGCGTGGTGAGGTCGAGCAGCACGCCATCGACATCGAAGATGACGGCGCTATCCATGGACCATGCGCGGCGTCATCTCGATCAGCGTGGGGCCGTCCGCGGCCACAGCGGCAAGGATGGCGGCAGCCAGCGCCTTGAGGTTTTCCGGCCGGTCAGCGCGCAGCCCGTAGGCCCGCGCCAGCATCTGGAAATCGGGGTTCCTGAGCGTCACCGCATTGGGCTGGATGCCCTTCCGCACCATGTCGTCACGGATCTGGCCCAGCGCGTCATTGTTCCACAGAAGCACGACGATGGGCAGCCCATGCTCGGCGGCGGTGCCGAGCTCGTTCAGCGTATACTGCAGGCCATAATCGCCGATCATCACCGCCACCGGCGTATCCGGCCGCCCGAACTTCGCGCCGATGCCAGCGGGAAGCGCGAAGCCCAGCGTGCCGAAACCCACCGGATGAAGCCATGTCCGCGGCTTCGACACCGGGAAAATCTCATTGGCGGCATAGGCGATCTGCGTCATGTCGGAGCAGATCACGGTGTCCTCCGGCAATGCCTCACGAATGACGCCCAGAACTCTGGCCAGCATGATGCGCAAGGGATCGGGCTCGCCATGGTCGAAGGACGCACGGGCCGCGCCAGGCCGCGCCACGATGCCCCTGGCAATCGCCGCCAGCGCTTCGCTTGCATCGCCGAGAATGGCAATCTCGGCGGTGTGCGGCCGTGCGATGACGGCGGGGTCGATGTCGATGCGGATCAGATTCTTTTCAATCACGCGGTCGTTCCAGAAATCCGTTTCCGAAAGCTCCGAGCCCACGCACAGGATGGCGTCCGATTCCGCGAACATGTTCCAGATCGCGTCATGGCCCATCACATAGCCGAGGCACAGCGGATGATTGGCGGGAACCGCACCCTTGCCCGCCGTGGTGGTGACGATCGGCGCCTTGAGCTTTTCGGCGATCTCGCGTGCGGCCTTTCCGGCCTGCAGCGCACCGCCACCCAGCACGATCAGCGGCGATCTGGCGGCGTTGAGACGCGCGATGGCCTTCTCGATATCGTGCGGGGAAGGCAGGGGCAGGCCCGGCAGGCCCCGCGCCTCCCAGCCTTCGCCCGCCGGTTCCTTCAAGAGATCGAGCGGAATTTCGAGATAGGCCGGGCGCGGCCGCTGGCTGGCGAATTGCGCGAAGGCCCGCGCCACGCCGTCGCGCACGTCCTTCGGCGTATAGGCGCGCATCGCAAGGGACGTGACGCTGGCCGCCGCAGACCGCTGGTCGATCATCTCATGCAGCCGCCCGCGCCCCTGCGCCGAATCCGTGATGTCGAGGGCCGAGGAGATGACCAGCACATTGCTCGAGTCCGACCACGCCTGGCCGAGTGGCGTGAGGATATTGGTAAGCCCCGGGCCGGTGATGGTGAAGCAGACGCCGGGCTTGCCGGTGGCCCGCGCATAGCCATCGGCCATGAACCCGGCGCCCTGCTCATGACGCGCCAGAACGTGCCTGATCCTGGAGCGCGGCAGCGCCCGGTACATTTCCACATTATGCACGCCCGGAATGCCGAACACGGTGTCGACGCCATAGGCTTCGAGCAGCCCGGCGAGGGCTTCGCCGGTCGAAAGTTCGGGGCGGTCCGGCATGTCAGGCGGCTTCCGTGTCGGCGTTGGGTGGCATCACCGCGTGGCATGCCACAAGGCTGTGCCCGCGCGCAAGAAGCGCCGGCTGAAGCCTGGCGCAGGGCGCGAAGCACTCAGGGCAGCGCGGATGAAAACCGCAGCCCGATGGTGGAGCGAGCGGCGAGGGAAGCTCACCCGTCAGCACGATGCGCTGG
>DAISVW010000363.1:0-3023 GCA_036826695.1 Aestuariivirga sp. | reverse complement strand
GACCAACTGCGCCAGAGAGACGTGAATGAGAATGGTCGATGGCTGCGCATGAGGTGTGCCTATAACCGCCGCGTGATAGGCTTCCATGAACTCCCTCGAGCCATAAGCGCCAGGGATCGGGATGCGGCGCCCGTGTCGAACGCGCACATACCAGCGCATTTTTCCGTGCCGGTCTTGCTCGTGGTTCAAATGGGGCAGGCGTGTCTTGGGCATGATTTGTCCTCCCAATCCACACTTAGACTCCCAAATTTTACCCATTGTCAATTGCTCACGCTAAAGTGGAACAGGCTCGCGCCTTCGCGGCTTAACCTTCCCTGGCGCGATAGCCTCCACCGGCATCAGCCTGCTCGTCCCATCTGTTGCGATCTCCACCGCCATCTCAGCATTTGCTTGTTTCAGAGCCTTCAAGGCCCGAACCACATCTGCCTGGCTGAAGCTCGCTGGCCCTCTGCCCATTACCGCATCCTCCGCATGGCCTCAGACACCCGACCTATATTCACATCGAAATGCTCTGCTATTTCCATGAGCTGGGCGCCAGGGTGTTGCCGGGCATATTGCCGGATCTCCGCTGCCTGGCCTCGGCGCATTGCCTTACGCACTGCGGCTCTCCGAACCGGAGCTTCGCGAACCAGCAACGGCATGATGGCATGGATCTTCTGTGCTGCCTGCGCCAATGACAGTTCGTCCCTGTGAAGCTCGGCTGAAAGTTCAGACAGCAAATCTCTTGCGAGCGGTATGTTGCTCATCACACCACCCACCCGCCGACCGGCCAGTCATCGTCCCGCGGCGCAGGACGAGCGACACTGTACCCCAGGATGATACCGATCACGATGCCAACAGGGACGCCGCAGATGAAAGCGGCAGTGACGAGAGCTAATGTAATCATTCTGTGAATGCCTTCGATCGACGCTCAGCGATCATCATCGTCATCTCGCGCACGACTTCTTTGAGGGTGCGTCGCTCGTCGAGAGCAGCCTGAAGCATGTCACGTATGTCGATAATGATTTTCGTTCTGTCTTCAAATGTAATCTTGGCCATCAGCGTATTTTCCCCTCGAGGCGGTCGGCCACCAGAGTCGCGTATCCGGCGATGTCTCTCCAGCTGTCGATGTGATAGCTGTCGCCGTTGATGATGCGGGCGATCTTCGATGTGATGAGCATCAACGCCGCTTCCTGGTCTGGTGCCAGTGTCTTCTGGCGCAATGACAAGTGAAGCGTGATGACCTTGCGCAGCTCGACCGCTATTTCGGCGAGTTGTATGAACTTGCCATAGGTCTGGTGACGCTGGTCGAGGATGGCATCGACTGTCAGTTCATCTTGTCTTTGAAAATCCACCATCTCGTCTCCCTGTTCGCCGGTATCATCTTTTTACGCCGTGCCTCTATATTCATTAATCGCACCGCCTTATGCTCCAGCTGACGGATGCGTTCTCTCGTCACGCCTTGCTCTTTTGCAACGTCCTCTAAGGTCGCCTCCGCGCCATCGACCAGCCCGAAGCGAGCCTCGATCACCTCCCTGTTGCGGGGCGGCAGCGTGCCGATCAGCTTGTTCAGCGCCACGCGATCGACCTCCATGCTGCAGGGCGCGGCAATCGACCGGACCTCGTCCGACGACATCAGCACCTCGCGGCTGTTCTTCTTCATGCGGAACCGCGCAAGCTCTGCGGGCCAGAGCTCTTCCGGCTCAAGGTGCAACATCGAGCTGATGTCCATCGCGAGTTCCGACCATTCGCCGTCATTGAGGAGGGGGCTTTTGCGAAATGAAAACAGCGCATTCACGTAGTTGATGCTCTTGCCCATCGCGCGCGCGAGATCAGCCTGAGACTGATAGCCCGCAGCCTTCATGGCTCGCAGCAGGCGAGCGTTGCGGACGCTGATCTTGACGGCAAAATCCGTCATGCAAACCTCCGCGCCCATTCACAGAGCAGCGCGGCGTCAGCCCGACCATCATCGCGGACACGCCCGAAAAACGATGAGCTCATTGGGAAATGCCGAATAGCCGCGGCGCGCGACAGCGACTTGTCGGCACCTGTCGGAAGTCCCATGTCGCGCTTCCACTTGGAGGGAGCCACAGTCTTCGTGCGAATGCCGCTGGCCGCCAGAACGCCCCGGATCAGGCCGCAGCCAAATCCGAAGCGATAGGCTGACGTGCGGCCCATGCCGAACGAGTTCACGTCCTCGAGAACCGCCAGGTCAATCCGGCGCTCGGCGTCAAGAAGGCGGTCGTGCAGCAGCTCCGGCGAGAGCTCCTTGCGGGAGCTCTTGCCGTGAGCAACATCGACGTGCGGAAGATCCTCGACGTTCACCAGCTCGCCATCGAGCATGAAGGCGATGGCGCCCTGTAAGCCGACATCTATCCCGCAGATCAGCATCAGCCGAAATCCATGTTCGCGAGATCGACCGGCTTCCTGGGAGCTGGCGGGGGAACTGCCTTCGAGCCGGTGGCGGGCGGTGCTGAACGCTGCGCTGCAGCCACTGGTTCATCCTCGTCGCCGTCATCGGCAGGGCGGTCGATCCAGCCGACGATCTCGAAATTAGGCACGCGGGTAGAGCCCTTGCCGACCTTCGCAGCGGGCGAGCCCTTGTAAGCGCACGCCACGCACTTCCCTGGGTTCTGTTCCTTCTGCTTCATCGCCTCTCCGGCGAGCGCCTCAAAACCCATGCACGGACCGGTTCCGGTCGAGGACCATTCGGCCCAGCCGCGATCTGGACCAAGCCAGACGCGGACGGAGAAGCCGCGCTTGAACTCGCCTTCCGGCTTCAAGCTACGATGGCCGACGCTGGCGTCCCACCCCCACTGTGGTGCCTGGCCCTCTGCCATCAGCCCCCAGCCGGTCCTGATGCTGTCGAGGTCGAAGACGATCTTCTTGAGATCGATCTCGTCCTTCCCCAGCTGCCAGGCGTTGATCGACGGGCTGAAACGGATGTAGCTGCCGCCGCCGCTCGAGAGTCCCAGTGAAAACATTTTGCCGTTTACCTTTGCTTTGTGCCGCCATGACGCTGGCGACGTTGCGTCCCGGCTCAG
>DAISVW010000362.1:0-3024 GCA_036826695.1 Aestuariivirga sp. | reverse complement strand
CGCGTTTCGCATAAGGCGCTTTACAGTTCCGCCATAATCGCCTTTCAAGAACAGGCCATGCCAGACTCGCCGCCGCCCTCGACCTATTCGCTCGCCGACCCGGTCCAGTTCGCCCAGAACATGGCCAGGGTGTTCGAGCAGGCGGCTGAGCTCGCCCGGCTGATCGCCGAGCGCCCGCAACCGGCGCTGGGCGAGGCCGAAACCCAGCTCACACCCATGGAGCAGGTCACCAGGACGCTGGGGGCCGTGGCCCAGTCCTACATGAGCGAGCCACAAAAGCTCATGGACGCCCAGATGCAGCTGTGGAATTCCTATGGCCAGCTCTGGCAGAACGCCTGGGCGCGGGTGCTGGGCCAGCCGGCCCCGGCGGTGGCCGAGCCCGGACGCTCCGACAAGCGCTTCAAGGACAAGGACTGGCAGGAAAATGCGGTCTTCGATTTCCTGAAGCAGTTCTACCTCATCTCCGCCAACTGGGCCCAGGAGATGGTGAAGAACGCCGAGGGCGTGGACGAGCACACCAAACGCAAGGCCAGGTTCTACGTCGAGCAGATCGCCAACGCGCTGTCGCCATCCAATTTCGCGCTGACCAATCCGGAGGTGCTGCGCACCACGCTCGCCACCAGCGGCGCCAATCTGATCGACGGGCTGGAACACCTGAAAGAGGACATGGCGGCGGGCGGCGGACGGCTGCGCATCCGCCAGACCGACATGACGGCCTTCGAAATCGGCCGCAACATCGCCACCACGCCGGGCAAGGTGGTGTTCCGCAACGAGACCTTCGAATTGATCCAATACGCCCCCACCCAGGCCGAGACCCACGCGATCCCGCTGGTGATCTTCCCGCCGTGGATCAACAAGTTCTACATCCTCGATCTCAATGCGAAGAAGTCCTTCGTGAAATGGGCGGTGGACCAGGGTCTCACCGTGTTTATCGTGTCATGGGTCAACGCCGACGAAGGCCAGGCGCGCAAGAGCTTCTCGGACTACATGCGCGAGGGCTTCCTCGAGGCGATCCAGGCGGCGCTGGACGCGACCGGCGCCGAGAAGGTGAATGTGATCGGCTATTGCATCGGCGGCACGCTGACCGCGGCATCGCTGGGCTGGATGGCGGCGCAGAACGACAACCGGGTCAACTCCGCCACCTTCTTCACGACGCAGGTTGATTTCGAAAAGGCCGGCGATCTGCTCGTCTATGTCGACGAGGAGCAGGTCAAATGGATCGAAGGCCGAATGAAGGACAAGGGCTATCTGCCCGGCACGCGCATGGCTGACGCCTTCAACCTGCTGCGCTCGAACGACCTGATCTGGTCCTATGTGGTCAACAACTACATGCTGGGCCGCGAGCCGATGCCCTTCGATCTTCTTTACTGGAACGCCGATTCGACGCGCATGCCGGCGGGCGTCCATTCCTTCTATCTGCGCGAGTGTTACATGGCCAACAAGCTCTCGCAGGGCAAGATGGTGCTCGACAATGTGCGCATCGACCTCCGGAAAGTGAAGCTGCCCATCTACAATCTGGCGGCGCGTGAGGATCATATCGCGCCGCTCGCCTCGGTATTCAGGCTCGGCCGCTATTTCGGCGGCAAGACACGGCTGGTGGTTTCGGGATCGGGCCACATCGCCGGCGTCGTCAATCCGCCCGAGGCCAACAAATACCAGTACTGGACGAATGAGGCCGGAGCCGCGACGCTGGAGGATTGGCTCAAGGGCGCCGCCGAACACCCCGGATCATGGTGGCCTGACTGGGGCCGCTGGATCGCCGAACGGTCTGGGCCGAAAGTCAAGGCGCCGAAACCCGGCAGCGGCAAGCTCAAGCCGATCGAGGATGCGCCGGGCAGCTATGTGCGGGTAAAGTCAGAACCATGAAAGCGATTCTCGCCGTGCTGTTCACCATCGCCCTCGCCGCGCCGGCTCTGGCCCAGGATAATGCCGCCCAGATTGCGGAAGGCAAGCGCCTGGCGGAAATCAACTGCGCGCGCTGCCACAATCTCGCGCCAACAGGCGAAAGCCCGCTCACCGATGCCCCGCCGTTCCGCGAGATCGCCAGGAACTATGACCGCGATGAGCTGGTCGACGGTTTCATGGAGGGCCTCGCGGTGCGCCATCCGCTGATGCCTGACTGGGACGTGACCGAGCCCCAGGCCGAGGCGCTCACGGCTTTCGTCATGAGTCTCGGCACCGGGCGGAAGGCGGCAAGCGACCCGGCAAGCCGCGGCTTCGAACTGTTGCAGACCAGCTGTGCCCGTTGCCACGCCATCGATGCGGCGAGCCAGTCTCCGGAGCCCCAGGCGCCGCCGTTCCGCGAGGTGATCAGGAAATACGATCCGGCGGCGCTGGAAGAAGCCCTCGCCGAGGGCATCGTGACGGGTCATGAGAAGATGCCGGAGTTCCAATTCGAGCCCGAAGACATATCGGCCATCATCGCCTATCTGGACACCTTGAAGACGCCGTAGCGCGGCGGTCGGGCAGATCACGACGAAAGTCAACCCGCTCATCCGCCAGCCATGAGAGCCGGCTGGCTGAGCCGAGCCTGTGGATCAGACGTCGCGCTTGAGGCTGATCATGCCCAGTCAAGCCGGGCAATGATGACAGTTCTTGTCTGGACCAACTCGGTTGGACTGATTGTCCAATGTTTCAATATACATCTTTTGATTTTGTTTTGATGTCTGTCCCGCTATAAGCAAACTTGATTTACCTGAAGGGACATTGATGATGACCACCTCCCTTTCCCGCCACAGCTTCCTTAACTTTTTCGGAGCCTTGATTGCCGTTGCCTTACTTGGCGGGCTGGCCGCCGCAGAGGCCCAAGCTCTGGACCTCACGCTCCCGGTGGGAAACACCGAGCGGCGAGCCATCGTGATCAATGAGCCTCCGCCGGGAGAAATTCGCCCCGTGGTGCTCGTGCTGCACGGCGGAAAGGGCAGCGCGAGAGCGCAGCAGGATCGCACGGGCTTCGATCAATTGGCCCGACGCGGCCCGATCCGAGCGTGGCCGATGAGGCGGCCAACCGCTACGTCTTCGACA
>DAISVW010000361.1:0-3026 GCA_036826695.1 Aestuariivirga sp. | reverse complement strand
GAAGCCGGAATCGATCGTCAAGGTGAGCGTCGAGCCGGCGGTCGGCATGCAGGCGTTCCAGGCCCGCGAAGTCGCCTTCGCGCTGGGTCTCAAGCCCTCGCAGATCCAGTCGGCCGTCAACGCCATCCTGGGTTGCTACCGCGCCTTCGAGGAACTCGACGCGACCATGGTGGAGATCAATCCGCTGATCGTCACCGAGGACGACAATGTCGTTGCGCTCGACGCCAAGATGACCTTCGACGACAACGCGCTGTTCCGCCACCCGGCGGTTGCAGAGCTCCGCGACAAGAGCCAGGAAGACCCGCGCGAGACGCACGCCAATGACCGTGGCCTCTCCTATGTGGGGCTGACCGGCAAGATCGGCTGCATCGTGAACGGGGCTGGCCTCGCCATGGCCACCATGGACATGATCAAGCTTGCTGGCGGCGAGCCCGCCAACTTCCTCGACATCGGCGGTGGCGCCACGCCCGAGCGCGTGGCCAAGGCCTTCAAGCTCGTCACCATGGACAAGAACGTGGAGGCCATCCTCGTCAACATCTTCGCGGGCATCAACCGCTGCGACTGGGTGGCGGAAGGCGTGGTGCAGGCGCTGGAAAAGAACCCGGTCAACATGCCGGTGATCGTCCGGCTGGCCGGAACCAATGTCGAGGAGGGCCGCCGCATCCTGGCGCGCTCGGGCCTTGCCATCATCCGCGCCAACACGCTGGCCGAGGCCGCCGAGAGGGCGGTTGCGGCCTGGAAGAACAACCCCAACACGATGGGCCTCAAGGTGGTGAACGCATGAGCATCCTTCTCGACCGCAAAACCCCGGTTTTGGTGCAGGGCATCACCGGCAAGATCGGCTCCTTCCACGCCAAGGACATGATGGACTACGGCACCAACGTGGTTGGTGGCGTGACGCCGGGCAAGGGAGGATCGAGCCAGCACGGCGTGCCGGTGTTCGACACCATGAAGGAGGCCGTCGAGAAAACCGGGGCCACCGCCTCGATCGTCTTCGTGCCGCCGCCGTTCGCCGCCGACTCGATCATGGAAGCCGCTGACGCCGGCGTGCGCCTGTGCGTGGCCATCACCGACGGCATTCCGGCCCAGGACATGATCAGGGGCAAGCGCTACATGCGCCGCTACAAGGCGGAAAACCGCATGCGCCTCGTTGGCCCCAACTGTGCGGGCGTGATTTCTCCAGGCAAGGCGTTGCTCGGCATCATGCCCGGCAACATCTATCTGCCCGGCCATGTCGGCATCGTCGGCCGCTCCGGAACGCTCGGCTATGCGGCCGCGGCGCAGATGAAGGAGCTGGGCATCGGCGTTTCGACCAGTGTCGGGATCGGCGGCGACCCGATCAACGGATCATCGTTCAAGGACATCCTCGAACTTTTCGAGGCGGATCCCGAAACCCATGCGGTGGTGATGATCGGTGAGATCGGCGGTCCGCAGGAGGCGGAGGCCGCGGAATACATCCGCGACCACATGACGAAGCCCGTCATCGCCTATGTGGCCGGCCTCTCGGCGCCGAAGGGCCGCAAGATGGGCCATGCCGGCGCCATCATCTCGGCTTTTGGCGAGGGCGCTTCCGAAAAGGTCGAACTCCTGCGCGACGTGGGCGTGGCAATCGCGCCGACGCCCGCCGAGATCGGCGATACGGCGCACAAGGTCCTGAAGGCGGCGTAGTGATGGCTATGACCTATCCGCTCGAAGCGCCACTCCGGCCAGGGCGCAAGTCCACGGCTTCCGGCACGATCAGCATCGTGCCGGACCTCCGCAGCTTCCGCTACGATCCGAAGCCGGCCCGCCTCTCGCCGATGCAGATGCTGGTGGTGCAGCTGGTCTGCTGCGGGCTGGCCGACAAGGAAATCGCCTTCCTTCTCAGCGTCAGCAGCGCCACGGTGCAGGCACACATGTCGCGGGCGATCCGTGACATGGGCCTCTATCGCCGTCATCAGCTGGTGCGGTACGTTTTCGAAAACGGCCTCTTCGACCCGGAGGCCGCACAGACGCAGCTGCTGCGCCGCCGCACCGCTTCCGCAAAGGACATGACATGAGCTTTCATTCGATCGAGCAGGCCCCCGCGCGCCTGAACCGCAGCGAACTGGCGGTGCCGGGGAGCCAGCCGCAGATGTTCGAGCAGGCGGCGAACTCCGCGGCCGACGTCGTGTTCCTCGATCTGGAGGATGCGGTGGCGCCTGACGACAAGGCGCAGGCCCGCAAGAACATCATCCAGGCCATCGGCGATATCGACTGGGGCAAGAAATCCCTCTCGGTCCGTATCAACGGGCTCGATACCCACTACATGTATCGCGATGTCGTGGATGTGCTGGAACAGGCCAGTGACCGGCTTGATCTGATCATGATCCCGAAAGTCGGCACCGCATCGGACGTCTATGCGCTCGACATGCTGGTGACCCAGATTGAAACCGCGAAGGGCCGCAAGAAGCGGATCGGGTTCGAGATGATCATCGAAACCGCGCTCGGCATGCAGAACGTCTCCGAGATCGCCGCTGCGTCGAAGCGTAATGAATCGCTGCACTTCGGCGTCGCGGACTATGCGGCCTCGACCCGTGCCCGCACCACTTCGATCGGCGGCGCCAACGCCGACTATGCCGTGCTCACTGAACCGCTCGAGGACGGATCGCGCCAGACGCACTGGGGCGACATGTGGCATTATGCGATCGCCCGCATGGTTGTGGCGGCCCGCGCCAACGGCCTGCGCCCTGTTGACGGCCCATTCGGCAACTTTTCCGATCCGGATGCCTTCCGCGCCGCCGCGCGCCGCGCCGCAGTGCTGGGCTGCGAAGGAAAATGGGCGATCCACCCGTCGCAGATCGCGCTCGCCAATGAGGTGATGAGTCCATCGGAGGCCGAGGTCACCCGGGCGCGCCGCATCCTGGATGCCACGCTGGCGGGCCGCACCACGATGTTGTTCAGCACGCATCGCATTGAGTCCGACTCCGCCCTGCTGCGCCGCGTGACGCGCTAGATGCTGCGCTTCAAGGCGCGCCAGTTGTCCAGCGCCCGCATCACCAGCGAGG
>DAISVW010000360.1:0-3028 GCA_036826695.1 Aestuariivirga sp. | reverse complement strand
AGACAGCCGGTATCGTCAACCAGGAGATGTCGGATACCGGCATCGCGCTTGCCGACCGCATCGAGAAATCCGGCGGGATGGTGACGGACAAGCTGCTCTCCGTGTCGGAAACCTTCGTGCACAACGTGAGCGCGGCCCGCGAGTATCTGTTGACGATGATCACGGCCTCATCGAACGACTTGACCCGCAAACTGGAAGACACGACGCTCCAACTCTACAGCAAGCTCGACAGTACCGCGAGTTCAATGGCAGGACAGATCGAGCAAACCGCGCAGCGCATCACGGACTATGTGACCGGCACGACCGCCGATGCGATCGGCAAGGTAGCGGCGGTCACCGATCAGCTCACATTGCAACTCGATACCTCGGGCAACTCCATGCTGTCGCGCATTGACCAGACGGCGGAGGAACTGAACAGGCGCTTCGACACCTCCACGGCAATGCTCGACCGTATCACCGGCGAACTGTCGGGCCAGCTCGAAGGTGCGGGCGAGCGGTTCGTCACCGTGCTGGATCAGGCCTCGACCTCGATTCTCACTGATCTGGGCAAGGCCACGGAGGCCTTCAGCGGCGGACTTTCCGAGACATCGTCTCACATCGTAAGCCAGATGCAGCGGGACGCCAGCCAGATATCAGGCGGCATCGAGCTCGCCAGCCAGGAACTTGAGCAGGTCTCGGTCAACGCCACTGCGAGGCTCGACGATGCAAACCGCAAGTTTGCCAAGCACATCGAAACCGCCAACGGTTTCCTGGCGCAACAGCTTGCCACCGCCGCCAAGGAAATGGACGATCAGCTCGGCACCATCTCGAAGGACTTGATCGCCAGGCTCGAAACCGCCGGCGTCCACTTGTCCGAACATCTGGAGGATGCAACCTTCGCCGTCGAGCGCTCGGTCGAAAAGGCAGATTCGGAAATGGCGCAGCTGCTCGGCGCGCGCCGCGAGGCCCTCGATGCCCTGTTCGCCGAGACCAGCAGGCAGTCCGGCGAGATCGGCTCGGTGATCGGCAGCTATATCACCGCGATCGAGGCGTCGCTGGCGGAAACCGAACAGCGGGCAACCGAAATCGGCCGCGTCATCGCCGAGCAATCCAGCATCGCCAGCCGCAATCTCGAGATGGAGATCGGACGCCTTGAAACCTCATCCTCCGGGCTGATTGACCACGCTGCCCAGATGCTGCGCGACCAGCACGAGCGTGCCATGGCATCGATGAACGAGATGCTCTCGGCCACCGCCGCCGACTTCCAGAAGACCGCCTATGACATGCGGATGACGGTCCAGCAGGTGGTGAAGGACATCGAGGTGGCGCGCGCCCAGCTGATGGACGCGATCAGCGATCTGCCGGAGGAGACGCGTAACAATGCCGACGCCATGAGGCGCGTTGTGGCCGACCAGATCAGCGCACTCAGCGCGCTTGCCGAGGTGGTGAAGCGGCAGACGGGCGCCCTCGATGTCAGCGGTCCGGGCATGTCGGTCAGCCGAAACCGGCGGGACACGTCTTCGCGGGGCTGAAGCGCCGGGAAGACGCGACATGGCGCGCCTGGCGATCGCTGATGAGCGCTGGCCGGTGGCCGGCAGTTTCACCATCGCCCGCGGCAGCAAGAGCGAGGCGCATGTCGTCACGGTCACCATTGGTGATGGCGGGTACGAAGGCCGGGGTGAATGCGTGCCCTACCCGCGCTATGGCGAGAGCGTGCCACAGGTGATGTCGGCGCTGGAGGCAGCGCGCGCCTCGGTCGAGGCGGGGCTTGCCCGCGACGACATCGCCTCGGTGATCGGCCCTCACGCCGCCCGCAACGCGCTCGACTGCGCGCTGTGGGACCTCGCGGCAAAAAGGGCCGCCAGGCCGGTCTGGGAGCTGGCCGGGCTTCCACCGCCGGTCGCCACTGTCACCGCCTTCACCCTGAGCCTCGACACGCCTGCCGCGATGGGTGAAGCGGCGGCGAGGGCCGCCAACCGGCCGCTGCTCAAGCTGAAGCTCGGACGGGAAGGCGACGAGGACCGGCTCGTCGAGGTGCGGCGCAATGCGCCCGCAAGCCGGCTGATCGTCGATGCCAATGAGGGCTGGCGGCCAGAGAACCTCGAAGTCATGCTGGCAGCCTGTGCCGGCGTCGGCGTCGAACTTGTGGAACAGCCGCTTCCGGCTGATGATGACGAGGCGCTGCGCGGTCTGGCGAGGCCCGTCCCGGTCTGCGCCGATGAATCGGCTCATGGTATCGGCTCACTCGATGCGCTGACCGGAAAGTATGACGCCATCAACATCAAGCTCGACAAGACCGGCGGCCTGACGCCCGCCATCGCGCTGGCGCGCGCGGCGCGGGCCCGCGGTCTCAGGGTGATGGTCGGCTGCATGCTGGCGACTTCGCTCTCGATGGCGCCCGCCATGCTGCTTGCTCCGCTGGCCGATGTCATCGATCTCGACGGACCGCTGCTGCTGGCGAAGGACCGCGATCCGGCGATCCGCTATGCGGGCAGCCTCATGTATCCGCCGCCGCCTGCCCTCTGGGGCTGATCCGCCACAGCACCACCGCCAGCGCCGAGGCGATCGCGGCGACTGCCGCCATCACCAGCCACGCCGCGCCGCCGAGGCTCCCATAGAGCGGTCCCGACATCCACATCGCGCCGGAGAGCAGGACTCCGCTGGACAATACCGAATAAAGCCCCTGTACGGTGTTGCGGATGTGGCCCGGCACCCGCTCGCGGATGAAATGCATGGCGCCGAGATGGGTAAGCCCGAACGACGCCGCGTGCAGGGTCTGGACCATGAACAGGATTGCCAGAGGCGGCGCAAGACCGGTCGCCGTCCAGCGCAGGGCCGCGAGCCCGGTGCCGAGCATGATGAGACGCACCGACCCGAACACCCGGTAGAACCGGTTCGAGAAAGCAAACATCAGAACCTCGGCCAGGACGCTCGCCGCCCAGAGCAGGCCGATGATGAATTTTGAAAAGCCCCGGTCCACGAAGTAGAGCGATCCCATGGCGTAGAGGAAGCCATGGCTCGCCTGGCCGAGCCGCGCCGCCAGCAGGAT
>DAISVW010000359.1:0-3038 GCA_036826695.1 Aestuariivirga sp. | reverse complement strand
AAGGCAGCGCGCGCGCCATCGTGGTCGACGGCAAGGAGGCGAAGAGCCTCAAACCCGGAGGCAAGGGCGCGATCGTCGTCAACCAGACGCCGTTCTATGGCGAGTCGGGCGGCCAGACCGGCGACCACGGCGTGATCAGGACGCCGGAGGGCGCGGTGTTCCGGGTCACCGACACCCAGAAGCGGGTGGGCGACCTGTTCGTGCATGTGGGCGAGGTGGAGCAGGGCACGCTGGCGCCGGGCAACGCGGTGGAGCTCGCCGTCGATCATGCGCGGCGCTCCGGCAACCGCATCCACCATTCGGCAACGCACCTTCTTCATGAGGCGCTGCGCATCACGCTGGGAAGCCATGTGGCGCAGAAAGGCTCCCTCGTCGAGCCTAACCGGCTGCGCTTCGACGTGTCGCACAACAAGGCGATGACGCCGGATGAACTGCAACAGGTGGAATCAATCGCCAATGAGATCGTGCTGCAGAACGATCCCGTCAACACGAGGCTGATGAGCGTCGATGCGGCGATTGCCGAGGGCGCCATGGCGCTGTTCGGCGAGAAATACGGCGATGAAGTGCGCGTCGTGTCGATGGGCCGCAACCGCCACGGCGCCGGAAAGCCCGTCTATTCGCTGGAGCTGTGCGGCGGCACGCATGTCTCGCGCACCGGCGACATCGGCCTCATCAAGGTGGTGAGCGAAAGCGCCTCGGCGGCGGGCGTGCGGCGCATCGAGGCGCTGGCCGGCCCCGCGGCGCGGGCCTATCTGGTCGAGCAGGACCGCCGCGTGCTGGCGGCCGCCGCGGCGCTGAAAGCCCCGGCGGGCGAGATCGTCACCCGCATCGAGTCACTGCTTGATGAACGCCGCAAGCTGGAGAAGGATCTGGCCGACGCGAAAAAGCGTCTGGCGCTGGGCGGCGGCGGAAGCGCCGCGGGCGCGGATGAGGGCGTGAGCGAGGTCAATGGCGTCAAGCTCATGGCCCGCGTGCTGCACGGCATCTCGCCCAATGACATGAAGGGCCTGATCGATGACGGCAAGGCCAAGCTCGGTTCCGGCGTGGTGGCGCTGGTCGGCCTCAATGACGAGGGCCGCGCCGGGCTGATCGTCGGGGTGACCGACGATCTGCCCAAGCGCTTCAACGCGGTCGATCTGGTGCGGGCCGGCGCCGCGGCGCTGGGCGGCAAGGGCGGCGGCGGCCGCCCCGACAAGGCGCCGGCGGGCGGACCGGCCGGCGCCACGGCTGAGGCAGCTCTGGCGGCGGTGAAGGCGGCGCTGGGGTAAGGCCACCGGTTCCATCGCCGCAGGAACCGTCCGGCATGAACAGCTCAGGTCTTGCGTTCGACCGTCTTCGGAGCTGAGCCTTCGAGCCGCTGCTTGCTCTCGAGGAAGGTGCGGCGCATCCATGGCACGTCGGGCGCCGTCCAATTGGGATCGAGCCCCACCACCATGTCGAAGAAGGCGATGGCGTTGGCCGGGTTTTCGTCGACGTTTTCGCGAAACGCGTCCCAGAAGCGCGGGTCCTCGGCGATGCCGGCCGCGGCCGGCTCGGCATCGCCCATCTCGTGCAGCACCGCGGAGGCCACGGAGAGGCAGAAGCTGGTATAGGCATAGCCCTCGGGCCAGCGCGCCAGGCGGTGATCGAGAACGGCGGGGAGTTCGGGCAGGCCCAGCTCGTCCGGCACGATGGCGGTGATCGGCCGTGCCGCCAGCAGTTCCTTCAGCATCATGCCGGCGGCGAAGATGGTGAAATCGCGCCGGTCGAGGTCAGCCTGATGCTTGGTCTGGTCGAAGGCCTGGCGCCAGCGCGAGAAGGCCTCGGCCAGGGCGGCATGGTCGACCTCGGCGGCAATGCCGGTGCCGCGGAACAGCAGCTCGATGTTCTTCTCGAAGCTCCACAATATGGTGCGGAAACGGCGCGCCTCATGGCTGAGATCGCCGACCTTTTCGACTTCGGTCTTGAGCGGGGTGAGCATCATCCCATTGTAGCCACAGCCGCAAGGCTTGCAAACGCCATGTTTCGTGGCCACAAGAGCGCCGGAAACAGGGAGACGCCGTGATGTCGTCGCCGATCTCGAGCGATCTCAAGTCAGGGGCACTGGTCTATCATTCCGAGCCCAGGCCCGGGAAACTGGAAATCCGGGCGACGAAGCCGCTCGCCAACCAGCGCGACATGGCGCTCGCCTATTCGCCGGGGGTTGCCGCGGTGTCCGAGGCGATCCACGCCGATCCGGCACTGGTGTCGCGCTATACCAGCCGCGCCAATCTGGTCGGCGTGATCACCAACGGCACGGCGGTGCTGGGGCTTGGCAACATCGGGCCGCTGGCCGCCAAGCCGGTGATGGAAGGCAAGGCGGTGCTGTTCAAGAAGTTCGCCGGCATCGACGTCTTCGACATCGAACTCGCCGAAACCGGGGTCGAAGGCTTCGTCAACGCGGTCGCGGCGCTGGAGCCCACCTTCGGCGCCATCAACCTCGAGGACATCAAGGCGCCGGAATGCTTCGAGATCGAGCAGCGCCTGCGCGCGCGCATGAATATTCCGGTGTTCCATGATGACCAGCATGGCACCGCGGTGATCGTCGCGGCGGCGGTGATCAACGCGCTGGCGCTGACCGGCAAGGACATCGGCAAGGTGAAGCTCGTGGCCTCGGGTGCTGGCGCGGCGGCGCTCGCCTGCCTCAACCAGCTGGTGAGCCTCGGTGCTGACCGCCGCAACATCTGGGTGACCGACCTCGAAGGCGTCGTCTACGAGGGCCGCGAAAAGCTGATGGACTCCTGGAAGGCGGCCTTCGCCCAGAACACGCCCGCTCGTGCGCTCGCCGAGGTGATCGACGGGGCGGATATCTTCCTCGGCCTGTCGGCCGCCGGCGTGCTGAAGCCCGAGATCCTGAAGCGGATGGCCAGGGACCCGCTGATCATGGCCCTGGCCAATCCGGTGCCGGAAATCATGCCGGAGGAGGCCCAGAAACTGCGGCCCGACGCCATGATCTGCACCGGGCGCTCGGACTATCCGAACCAGGTCAACAACGTCCTGTGCTTTCCCTACATCTTCCG
>DAISVW010000358.1:0-3038 GCA_036826695.1 Aestuariivirga sp. | reverse complement strand
CTGTCGCGATGCACCCTGATCACGCCCTTCCCCATCACCCCATAGCCGGGAAACAGCCGCGGGATGAAAAGGCTCAGCATGTTTTCGAGTGCGATGAACCTCGCCATTGCCTGGTTCTCGGCGGCGGCGAGCCGCACGAACCGGTCAAGCTGCTGCGGAATGGGCAGCAGCGCGTTCATGCGGCCATTGTCCTTTCGCCGCTTCAGTTCGAGGCAGATGATGAAGCCGCGGTTGGGAATGAACGGAAAGGGGTGCGCGGGGTCGATGGCGATCGGTGGCACCACCGGCAGGATCACCTCCAGAAAGCGCTCGTCGAGCCATGACGTCTCGTGCGGAAGCAGGTCCTGTCCATCGGTGATGACGATTCCATTTTGCGCCAGTTCCTGCCTGAGGTGCCGCCACAGGCGATCCTGCTCGCCCATCAGCTCCTGGGCGCGGCTGCGCACCTGCTCCAGCTGCTCCTGGGCGGAAAGCCCATCATCGCTCGGCTGTGTGAGCTTCTCGCGCACCTGGCCCACGAGCCCCGCCACGCGCACCATGAAGAACTCATCGAGATTATTGCCCGAGATCGACAGGAACCGGAGCCGTTCGAGCAGCGGATGCGTCAGGTTCCGCGCCTCTTCCAGAACCCGCATGTTGAAACCGAGCCACGAGATCTCGCGGTTGATGAAACGCCGCGGCGTCTCAAGCGTGATGGCCGAGGGCGCTATCGCGGGCAGATCGTTCATCTTGGCCTCTTGGACGAGCAAACGAATATTGGCTTCACGCGGTATTATAACAGGGCCGTGACGGTAACGTGAACGCGGTTGAGGCCATAGCCTTAACCGTCCTCCGGGAACAGGCCGGGCTCCGCCAGCGCATGCAACGCCCTGGCCGCGAGAGCCCGGCTCACTGGCGCCTTCTCGACCAGCGCCAGGCGGTCGATACCGGCCACCAGGGTGCGCACCGCCTCCAGCGAACGGGGCATCCTCAACATCAAATAGGAGATCACGCTCTCCTCGACGGTCACCTGCCGGTCGGCGAACAGTTTGACCATGACACCGCGCAGCAGGCTATCGTCGGGCGGTTCGAGCCGGGCCACCGCCAGCGCCTTCCGCCGCGAGGCCAGGTCAGGAAGCGCCACCGGCCAATGGGCCGGATCGGCCTCGCTGGCCAGCAGCACATGGGCACCGGTCTGGCGTGCCAGGTTCAAAAGGTGGAACAGCGCCCGCTCATCAAGCGCCTGGCCAGGCGCATTGTCGATGGCCAGGGCACCTTGGGCGAGAAGCCGGTCAGGGGGTTCATGGCCGATGTCCTCTGCGTTCATCAGCCGGGCGCCAGCCGCCTGCCGCCACACGGCGAGCAGGTGTGACTTGCCGCTGCCCGGCGCGCCGGTCAGCACGATGCCATAGGAGGGCCAGTCCGGGTAGCGGTCGATCATCGCGACCGCCGCCGCGTTCGAGGCCGTGACCAGAAAGTCGTCGCGCCCGAGGGCTTGCCGCTGCGGCAGATCGAGAATGAGCTGGCGGGCTGCGGGCCCACTCATGGCGGCGCCTGGGGCGGCCCCGGCGGACTGCCAGCGCCACGGTACAGCCGGCTCCCCAGATACTGCTGCAACAGGAAACGCGTGAGCACCCCCGCCGCCGCGGCAAGCGGCACCGCCAGCAACAACCCTACGAAACCAAAGGCATAACCGAAGGCGAACAGCGCGAACATCAGCCAGACAGGATGAAGGCCGATACTCTTGCCCACGAGCTTCGGCGACAGGAAGTTGCCTTCCAGGAACTGGCCCAGCGCAAAGATTCCGACGATGAGACCGATCGACCAGACGTCCGGCCAGAACTGTACCAGCGCCACGCCGATCGCCAGCACCCCGCCAATCAGCGCCCCGGCATAGGGAATGAAGGTCAGGGCCCCCGCCAGCAGACCGATGGCCATGCCGAAATTGAGACCGGCCAGCGACAGGGCAAGCGCATAGAAAGCGCCGAGCAGCAAGCATACGGTTCCCTGCCCGCGGATGAAACCTGCCATCGCGGCGTTGATCTCACGGCCCAGCTTCCGAACCGTCCGGACATGCTCGCGCGGCACCCAGCTGTCGATGGTGGCGATCATGTCGTCCCAATCGACCAGCATGTAAAAGGTGACGATCGGGGTCACAACGAGAAGGGAAATCAGGTTTACCAGCGCCAGCCCACCCGACAGGATCGTCTTCAGCAGACCAAGGATCCAGTCGGCGGCCTTGCCGGCGAACTGGGTCACCGACCCCTGAATGTCGGCACCACTCCGCGCCACCAGGTCCTTCAGCCACTGCGGCGCCAGCGCATCGAAACGGACGGTCAGCGCCTGCACGACATCCGGCAGTTCGCCCGCGAACCTTCCGATCTGGGTCGCCAGCATGGGCGCCAGAACCACCAGAACAGTCACCAGCAGAACCAGCGCCAGCAGCACGATCAGCAGCGACGCGAGGAGCCGGGACAGCCCGAGCCTCTGCAGCCAGTCGGCTACCGGGTCGAGGAAGTAAGCGAGCACGATACCGGCCAGAAAGGGAAGCAGAATGGGGCTCAGCAGCCAAAGAGCGAGCACCAGGGCGGCAAGCGAGCCCGCCCACACGGCAACCTGTCTTTGCAGCGTCACGGCTGGTGATCCTCATGGGGCTGCTCGGACATGTGCCGCAGCCAGGATACGAGATAGGCGGCCCCCGACAGCACCGTCAACAGGGCGACAGGCAGGCTGCCATAACTCACCAGCGGGCCAAGCGGCCAGCCGAGGGCCGCAACGCCCAGCACGGAAACCGCAAAGGCGATCTGGGCCACGGTATTCACCTTGCTAACCAAGAGGGGCTTCACCGCAACAGGATGGTCCATTATTCGCGAAAGCAGCACCGCGCCGACGATCAGCGCATCGCGCGACACCACGATGATCGCCAGCCAGGCCGGGATATCCGCCAGAAAAGCCAGCGTCACATAATCTGAAACCAGCAGCGCCTTGTCGGCCAGCGGATCGAGATAGGCACCGAGCCGCGAATGCCAGCCATAACGTCGCACCAGAAAACCATCGAC
>DAISVW010000357.1:0-3038 GCA_036826695.1 Aestuariivirga sp. | reverse complement strand
GGCGTCAGCCGATCAGCTGGGCGGCAATCTTTCCGGCGGCAATCAGCAGATAGTGGTGCTGGCGCGCTGGCTGGCACTGAGGCCCAGAGTGCTGATCGTCGATGAGCCGACCCGCGGCATCGATGTGGGCGCCAAGGTAGAGGTTCACAATCTGCTGATCGATCTGGCCAAATCCGGCATTGCCATCGTGGTGATTTCCTCGGAACTGCCGGAGGTGCTGGCGCTGGCCGACCGCATCGTGACTATTCGCGAAGGCCGGGTCACCGGCGAAGTGCCGCGCGCCGGGGCAACGCAGGAAGGCTTGATGACGCTGATGACCATCGGGACGCGGCACGCCGCATGACAGGAGATGACGGGCGATGAGCAATGGTTTGGCGGGGCCTGGCAACGCCGGCTTTGACGCGTTTTCACTGCTGGCGCGCTTTGCGCCGCTGATCTTCCTGCTCTTGCTCATGCTGGTGTTCTCCATCATGGAGCCGCGCTTCCTGTCGTCGGTCAATCTGTTCAACGTCATGCGCCAGGTGTCGATCACCGGTCTTCTGGCCATCGGCATGACCTTCGTGATCCTCACCGCCGGAATCGACTTGTCGGTGGGCTCGCTCCTGGCCTTCGCTGGCCTTGTCGCCGCAGCCGTGGCCAAGGGCGGCATGCAGGACCGCTTCACGGTGGGAGATGAGACGATCGGCTATGGCTGGCAATTGGCGGCGCTGGCGGCGATCGCCGTTGGTCTGTTGGGCGGCCTTCTGCAGGGCGTGGCCATCACCAGGCTCAAGGTGCCGGCCTTCGTGGTGACGCTGGGCGGCATGTCGGTGTTCCGGGGCGCGGCGCTGCTGTTCGCGGCGGGCGGGCCGATTTCCGGCTTCCAGCCGGACTTCACCTGGTGGGGCCAGGGGCGGATCTTCTCGGTGCCCGTGCCGGTGATCATCTTTCTCGTCTTCGCCGTCATCGCCCATATCGTGCTGAGCTACACGCGCTACGGACGCCAGGTCTATGCGGTGGGCGGCAATCCGGAAGCCGCACGGCTCGCCGGCGTGAACGTCAACTGGATCATCTGCAGCGTCTACATCATCATGGGGTTTTTCGCCGGACTCGGCGCCTTTGTGCTGTCCGCGCGGCTCAATTCCGCCGAGGCGGTGGCCGGAACCGGCTATGAGCTGACGGTGATCGCCTCGGTGGTGATCGGCGGCACCAGCCTGTTCGGCGGCGTGGGCACGATCTTCGGAACCGTGATCGGCACACTGCTGATCGGCGTGCTGCTCAATGGCCTCGTGCTGATGAACGTCAACTCCTACATTCAGCAGATCATCATCGGGATCATCATCGTGCTGGCGGTCGCCTTCGACACCTTCGCGAAGTCCAGGCGAAAACGGGCCTGAGGACCGAAGCGGCGTTCAACCGCTTCGATCCCTGGCGAAGATACTGGCGCTAGCCCTGAACGTGGCAGGGCCAGCAGCAATCAGAAATTGTTGGGATTTCCCTTGACGATGGTGCCGGTACCGTCGTCCTTGCCGTCCTTGACCCAGGTCACCTGGTCGCCGTCGATCTTCACCTGCCAGCAGTTTTCCGGGTCGGACCCGTACTGGAAGCACATGGTGTCGGCATTCACCCGCCATTTGCCGGTATAATCCTTGCCCTTGATCACGCCATCGGCGCCGTAGAACTCGGTATAGGCGCCCGAGGCGATCATGCTGCCCTGGACGGTGTTGCCGGTGATCGCCGCCGTAATCTGCTCGCCGGTCGCGGTGCCCATCGCCCAGGCCGAACTTCCAGCCATCACCAGTGTTGCCGTGGCGGCAGCCAAGATAAGTATTTTCATAGTGGTTTCCTCCAATGTTGACGAATACGGCTGACTTGCAGCAAAGGATCAGGTACGGCCAGGATGGTGCGGATTTCCCGTGTGACCGCCTCGGTTTCAGCGGCCGACAGCGCCCCCATCCGCATGTCGACCCTCCATGACTTGCCGCCTTCGACCACCGCGTAGAGGCCTTTCTTCTTCTCCGCGGTATAGCCCTCGACCTCGGACGTGCAGGGAAAGGCGATGCCGATGGCGTCCTGGTCGGGTGTGCGGCAAATCCAGCGGCAGCACTGGCCGCATTGCGCGGGCTGGTAGCGCATATAGTCGCTGGCGCCGCTGGGGTGTTTCATCAGGGCATGGGCGAAACCGTCCTTGCCGGCCTTCATGTCGATCATCATCGCCACTTCGGGGTCAAAGGCGAGATCGGGGCGCAACACATGGTGGATGGCCGGGTTGACCGCCAGGTCCTCGAGGAACTCGCGGTAGCCGGGCTTTGGGGTGATATGGGCGGGGATCGACTTGCGCACCCGCACCGCCTTGGGGGTCGCCGGGGCGGAATAGATCAGCTCGCCATTGTCCACTGGCCGGAAATTGGCGTGCGCGAGATACATCAGGTCCATCGGCGTCTTCTTGAGGTTGTCCACCTGCAACGACACGTCGAGCAGGGTGGAATCCGCCTGCATCACATAGGTGGAGGTCGCCAGATAGTGATAGGAGAAGGCCACGGTGTGCTCATAAGTGCCGATCACGGCGCAGGTGCCGCGCGCCTCGTCGATTTCGACGAAGCCTTTCTGGAACGGCGCCAGCGGCAGCTCGCCATGCAGCGGATGGCGGTCGGAAGGCCCCGGCGCGCCAATGGCTGTGGCCCCGCAATGAATGAAGAACGCGCCATAGGTTTCGAGGTAATGGCTGGTGCGCACCGGCTCGGTGAACATCGACTTCATGGTCAGGTCGCGGCCATCGAACGCGCATGACCAGATCTGATGGCCCATGAAGGGCAGCACCACGATTTCCCCGCGGCGGCTCCTCACCCGCAGCGCCGCGATGCCGCTGCTGTAACGGAAGGCGGAGACGGTGAAACCGCCGCCCTCGGCGAGGGCGCGTTCCTTCTCGCCGAATTGCACGGATTGGAGATCGATCCGGCTGGCCATGCGAAAATCCTCGGTGCCTGGCTCACCGCAGTCTTGCACTGCAGCAGCGCTGTTGGGACGCGTGTCCGGTGATGTTCTATCTGCCAGTGAGG
>DAISVW010000356.1:0-3048 GCA_036826695.1 Aestuariivirga sp. | reverse complement strand
GGCCTCCCAATAGGCATCATTCGTGCCGACGTCGCGCCAATAGGCCTCCGTTTCATACTCGGAACGGATGCAGCTTGCCGCAAAACGGTGCGCCACCGCCTTGCCGTTGTTGACGAGCCAGGGGATGATGTCCTTGCCGAAATCGCGGCTCGATGCGGGGTCGGCGGCATCGCGCCGCAAATGCTCGGCGAGGCTCGCCGTCTCGAACACATAGATACCCATGGAAGCCAGCGCCATGTCCGGCTTGTCGGGCATGCCCGGCGGGTCCTTCGGCTTCTCGACGAAACTCATGATGCGGTCATTGGCGTCGACCGCCATCACGCCGAAGCCGGTCGCCTCCATGCGCGGCACCTCGAGGCAGCCCACGGTCACATCCGCGCCTGAATTGACATGCTGCTGCAGCATCAATTCATAGTCCATCTTGTAGATATGGTCGCCCGCCAGCATCACCATGTATTTCGGGCCATAGCTGAGAATGATATCGAGGTTCTGGAACACCGCGTCCGCCGTACCGGCATACCACTGGTCCTCGGAGACGCGCTGCGAGGCGGGGAGGATGTCGAAGCTCTCGTTGCGCTCGGGCCGGAAGAAGTTCCAGCCGCGCTGCATGTGGCGGATCAGGCTGTGGGCCTTGTATTGGGTGGCGACTCCGATGCGGCGGATGCCGGAGTTCAGCGCATTGGACAGGGCGAAATCGATGATGCGGGATTTGCAGCCGAACGGCACGGCGGGCTTGGCGCGCCGGTCGGTCAGTTCCATGAGCCGGCTGCCGCGGCCACCGGCCAGCACATAGGCCATCGCATCGCGCGCCAGCGGTGCGGTCTTGCGGTATTCGGCCATGCCATCCTCCGTGAGCGGGATCGTTGCTATTGGTCCAACAGGAAAAACAGGGTTGCAAGTGGCGGCAAGGTCAGGCTGGCGCGGGCGGGCTTGCCATGGAAGCCTTCCGCGGAAGCGGTGATCTGGCCGAGATTGCCCATGCCGCTGCCGCCATAGACGGCGGCATCGGTATTGACGATCTCCCGCCAGCGCCCGGCCGCTGGCATCGGCACAACATAGCCCGGCCGCGGCACCGGCGTGAAGTTGCTGACGATGACAGCGGGCGGATACCCCTCACCCGAATGCCGCGCCCAGGCGAAGACGGAATTCTCATGGTCATCCGCCAGAAGCCATTCGAAGCCTTCGGCTTCGCAGTCACGTGCATGAAGAGCGGGATGCTCGCGATAACAACGGTTGAGATCGCGCACCAGCAACTGCACGCCCCTGTGCGGGGGCGTGTTGGTCAGATCCCAGTCAAGGCTGCGGGCTTCCGACCATTCCGTCCACGGCGCAAATTCCTGGCCCATGAACAGGAGCTTCTTTCCCGGATAGCCCCACATGAAGGCATAGTAGGCGCGTAACGTGGCGAATTTCTGCCAGGCATCGCCCGCCATCTTGTTGAGGAGCGAGCCCTTGCCGTGCACCACCTCGTCATGGGAGAGTGGCAGCACGAAATTCTCCGAAAACGCATAGAGCAGGCCGAAGGTGAGCTCATTGTGGTGGTGCTTGCGGGGAATGGGCTCACGCTTCAGGTAGGACAAAGTGTCGTGCATGAAGCCCATGTTCCACTTGAAGCCGAAGCCGAGGCCGCCTGCGGAGGTGGGCTTGGAGACGCCGGGAAAAGCCGTCGATTCCTCGGCGATGGTCATGATGCCGGGATGCTGGCCATAAGCCTCGTGGTTGACCCGCTGGAGAAAAGCGATGGCTTCCAGGTTTTCGCGGCCACCCAGCCGGTTGGGAATCCACTCGCCTTCCTGGCGCGAATAATCGAGGTAGAGCATCGCGGCCACGGCATCGATGCGCAGGCCATCGGCATGGTAGCGCTCCAGCCAGAACAGCGCGTTGTTGAGCAGATAGCCCGACACTTCGCGCCGCCCGAAATTATAGATGGCGGTGTTCCAGTCCGGGTGGAAGCCCTGGCGCGGGTCCTCATGCTCATAGAGGGCCGTACCGTCGAAGCGGGCAAGCCCGTGCTGGTCGGTGGGAAAATGCGCCGGCACCCAGTCGAGGATGACGCCGAGCCCTGCAAGGTGGGCAGCATCGACAAAGCGCGCGAAGCCGGCGGGATCGCAAAAGCGCGCGGTGGGTGCGTAGAGCCCGGTCGGCTGATAGCCCCATGACGGATCGAAGGGATGCTCGCTCACCGGCAGAAGTTCGAGGTGCGTGTAGCCCATGTCCGCCACATAGGGGATCAGCGTTGCCGCCAGCTCGTCATAGCTGAGGAAACGGTTGTCCTCGCCCCGCCGCCAGGAGCCGAGATGCACCTCATAGATGCTCATCGGCTTGCGGCGCTGATCGCCGGTTGCGCGTGCCGCGAGCCATGCCGAATCGTTCCACGTGAAACCCTCGGTGCGGGCGACCTTGGAGGCGGTGTTGGGGCGCAGCTCGGCGGCGAAACCGTAGGGATCGCTCTTCAGCGGCAACAGGCGCCCGTCCGGGCCAAGCAACTCGAATTTGTAGCCTTGTCCCGCAATGGCGCCGGGAATGAAGATTTCCCATACGCCGGTATCGGCGCGCTTGCGCATGGCGTGGCAGCGGCCATCCCAGCCGTTGAAGTCGCCGACGATAGATGCGCGCCTTGCGTTGGGCGCCCAGACGGCGAAATGCACGCCGTCATAGCCCTCATGACGTATCGGATGCGCTCCCAGCCGGTCGAACAGGCGGAGATGGTTTCCTTCCGCGAGGTAGTAGTCGTCGAGCGGGCCAAGAACCGGGCCGAACAGATAGGCGTCGGTCAGCTGCCATGCGCCTCCGGCGTTCTCAGCGCGATAGGGGAATATTCCTCGTCCGGAGAGCGGCACCTCGCCTTCAAAGAAGCCGGCGTCATGCCGCCTTTCGAGCGCCGTTCGAACGCTTTCCCCGCCGGTCAGCGCGCAGAGCCGTTCGGCGCCGGGGACGAAGGCCCGGGCGATCCAGCGGCCTGTTCTCCGGTGCAGGCCGAGAACCGCAAACGGATCGCCATGCTGCCCGGTGACGATGGCCTCGATTTCCGCCGCGCTTGTCTGCCAG
>DAISVW010000355.1:0-3058 GCA_036826695.1 Aestuariivirga sp. | reverse complement strand
CCCGCGCCGCCGCCTCGCCCGCCGCCACCACGCGAGCCAGCTCGCGCCGCGCATCCTCCGGGTGGAGCGCCGCGCCATAAGGGCCGGTGAACAGCTCCACCCGGTCCGCCCCCAGCGCCTTCGCCTGGGCGGGCCGCGCGGGATCGGGGTCGACGAACAGCGACACCCGCATGCCGCCCCGGTGCAGCCGGGCGATCACCTCTTTGAGCAGCCCCGCATGGGCGGCCATGTCCCAGCCATGGTCGGAGGTGGCCTGGCCGGGATCATCCGGCACCAGCGTCACCTGATCGGGCTTCTCGGTCTCGACCAGTTTCAGAAACCGCTCATCCGGATAGCCCTCGATGTTGAACTCCCGGCCGGGAAAGGAGGAGCGCAGCATCCGGTTGATGCCGGTCACATCGCTGCGGCGGATATGCCGCTCATCAGGCCGCGGATGCACGGTGATGCCCGCCGCCCCGGCCTCCAGCGCCATCCGGCTGAGTTCCACCACCGACGGCCACGGCAAATCGCGCCGGTTGCGGAGATAGGCGATGGCATTGACATTGACGGACAAATGGCACGGCACGGCAGCGGGCTCCCTCAGACCTGCGGCGCTTCTAGCCGAAAATGGTCCGCCAAAAAAATCCGGTTTTGCAAAAAACATCCAGACCACTCTATACCGCCACCCACCCTTGATCCCGCCTCTGCCGTTTCGTAAGGCAGCCTTTCGCTGAAAGGACTGCCTTTGACTCCCACCCCGCAAGACCTGGCTGGTGCGGTTCTGACCGTCGATCTGGCGGCCGTCCGGGACAATTGGTTCATCCTGAGCCGCCGCGCCGGCCCGGCCCGGTGCGGGGCGGCGGTGAAGGGCGATGCCTATGGGCTGGGCGTTGGGCCGGTGGCCCGCGCGCTGTGGCAGGCGGGCTGCCGCAGCTATTTCGTGGCCCGGCCCGCCGAGGGCGCGGAACTGCGGGCGATCCTGCCTCAGGCCGAAATCTATGTGCTGGACGGGCTCTTTGCCGGCCAGGCCGCCTATTATGCGGCCCATGACCTCCGCCCTGCCCTGATCAGCCTTGCCGAGGCCGAGGCCTGGGCGGCCTACGGCAAGGCCAGGGGCGTGACGCCACCTTGCGCGCTGCATGCCGACACCGGCATCAACCGGCTGGGCTTCCCGCCAGACGAACTCCATGCGCTGCTGGCCAACGGCCCGCTGCTGGCGGCGCTCAACGTCTCGCTGCTGATGAGCCATCTCGCCTGTGCCGATGAGCCCGGCCACGCGATGAACGCCCGCCAGCGCGATGCCTTCGCGGCGCTGCGCAGGAGACTCCCCGGCGTGCCGGCGAGCCTCGCCAATTCGAGCGGCATTTTCCTGGGCAGCAGCTACACTTACGATCTCACCCGCCCGGGCCTCGCCCTTTATGGCGGCAACCCCACGCCCGATGCGCCCAACCCGATGCAGCCGGTGGTCAGTCTCGAGGCCCGCATCCTGCAGGTCAAGACCATCAGGCCCGGCGAAACCGTGGGCTATGGCGGAAGCTGGCAGGCGGCGCGCCAGACGCGTGTGGCGATCCTCGGGGCCGGCTACCGGGACGGTGTGCCGCGTGCCCTTTCCTCGCGCGGAGCGCAGGGCCCGGCGCATGTGGCAATTGCAGGTCAGCGCTGCCCGGTGATCGGCCGCGTCTCGATGGATGTGATGGCCATCGATGTCACCGATCTGCCGGCGGAAAGCGCGGCGGTTGGCGCTCATGCCGAAATCTTCGGCCGCCACATCTCGATCGACGAAGCGGCCAACTGGGCCGGCACCATTTCCTATGAGTTGCTCACCAGGCTGGGCAGCCGCTATGCAAGGCACTATACCGGACAGGAATCGGAACCCGGCGCTTGAACATCCTCGCCCATATCGGCCGCGCCTCGCTGGCGCTTCTTCAGGAAGTGGGGCGGGTGGCGCTGTTCCTGAAGGACGCGCTGCTGCAGGGGCTGACGCCGCGCTATTTCCTGCGCCAGATCCTCGAACAGATCATGCGCATCGGCTATTTCTCGCTGCCCGTGGTGGGCCTCACGGCCTTCTTCACCGGCGGCGCGCTGGCCCTGCAGATCTATCTGGGCTCGTCGCGCTTCAACGCCGAAAGCCTGGTGGCCTCGATCGTGGCGCTGGGCATCACCCGCGAGCTGGGCCCGGTGCTGGCCGGCCTCATGGTGGCGGGCCGGGTGGGTGCCGCCATCGCCGCCGAGCGCGGCACCATGCTGTTGACCGAGCAGATCGACTCGCTGGTCACACTCGCCACCAACCCGTTCAAATATCTGGTGGGCCCGCGCATCATCGCGTCGGTGCTCACCCTGCCTCTGCTCGTCGCCATCGCCGACACCATCGGCATTCTCGGCGGCTATATCGTCGGCACCCGTTCGCTGGGCTTCAACGGCTATGCCTACATCCGCAACACGGCGGATTTCCTCGAGCTGGGCGACGTCACCTCGGGGCTGATCAAGGCCGCCGTGTTCGGCTTCATCATCGCGGTCATGGGCTGCTACCACGGCTTCAACTCGAAGGGCGGCGCGCAAGGCGTGGGCCGCGCCACCACCAATGCGGTGGTCTCCTCGGCGATCCTGATCCTCGCCGCCAACTTCGCGCTCACCTCCCTGCTGTTCAAGGACTGAGGGCGATGGCTGAGGGCTATATCGTTCTCGACAATGTGCACAAGAGCTTCGGACCGAAGCATGTGCTGAACGGCGTCAACCTGTCGGTACCCAAAGGCCATTCGCTGGTGGTGATCGGCGGGTCTGGCACCGGCAAATCGGTGATGCTGAAATGCATCCTCGGCATTCTGAAGCCGGACTCGGGCGCCATCACCGTGGCGGGCGAAAATGCGATTGGCCTCAAGGGTAAGGCGCGCGATGCCTATCTCTCGCGTTTCGGCATGCTGTTTCAGGGCGGTGCGCTGTTTGACTCGCTCGCCGTGTGGGAGAACGTGGCCTTCGGCCTGGTGCAGGGGCGTGGCATGGCAAGGCCCAAGGCCCGCGACATCGCCTTCGAAAAGCTGCGTCAGGTGGGGCTCGGCCCGGAAGTGGGCAGCCTCTATCC
>DAISVW010000354.1:0-3089 GCA_036826695.1 Aestuariivirga sp. | reverse complement strand
GCCGGTGCGCTGGTGCAAGTCCTTCAGCCATTTGCGCAGGTCCTTGCGCACCCGGGCGTCGAGGGCGCCGAACGGCTCGTCCAGCAGCAGCACACGCGGCGCGATGGCCAGCGCCCGGGCGAGCGCCACGCGCTGGCGCTGGCCGCCGGAAAGCTGCGTGGGATAGCGGCCTTCGAGTCCGTCAAGCTGCACCAGCGCCAGAAGCTCAAGCACTTTCGCCTTGATCGTGGCTTCCGATGGCCTGGTCCGGCGCGGCCTCGCCCTGAGCCCGAAAGCGATGTTGTCGAACACCGTCATGTGCCGGAACAGCGCGTAATGCTGGAACACGAACCCGATGCGGCGTTCGCGCAGGCTCAGCGTGTTGGCGTCGAGGTCGCCGAAGAATACATGGCCCGCGTCCGGCTGCTCGAGACCCGCCACGGCGCGCAGCAGCGTGGTCTTGCCGGAGCCCGAGGGACCGAGGAGTGCGACGAGCTCGCCCGCCGCCACATCGAGCGACACGCCTTTCAGCGCCGGATAGCGCCCGAAGTTCTTTTCGAGGTTCCTGATATGCACGGGAACGGACATCGGTTTCTCCTTCAAGATCAGTGGCGGCGCCCGGCCGCGAGTTCTTCCGAGAAGCGCCACTCGAGCAGGCTCTTGACGATGAGGGTGACAAGCGCCAGCCCGGCGAGCAGGGCAGCCACCGCGAAAGCGGCGACGAAGTTGTATTCGTTGTAGAGGATCTCCACGTGCAGGGGCATCGTGTTGGTGAGGCCGCGGATATGGCCCGAGACCACCGAGACCGCGCCGAACTCGCCCATGGCACGGGCGTTGCACAGAAGCACGCCATAGAGGAGCGCCCATTTCACATTGGGCAGCGTCACGTGGAAGAAGGTGTACCAGCCCGAGGCGCCCAGCGTGAGGGCCGCCTCTTCCTCCGCCGTGCCCTGCGCCTGCATCAGCGGGATCAGCTCGCGCGCCACGAAGGGGAAGGTGACGAGGATGGCGGCCAGCACGATGCCCGGCACCGCGAAGATGACCTCGATGCCGTGCGCGGCAAGCCACGGCCCCAGCCAGCCATGCGCCCCGAAGAGCAGCACATAGACGAGCCCCGAAATGACCGGCGAGATCGAGAACGGCAGGTCGATCAGCGTGAGCAGCAGGTTCTTGCCCCGGAACGTGAACTTGGCGATGGCCCAGGAAGCGGCAAGCCCCACGATGGCATTGACCGGAACGGCGATGGCCGCGACGAGCAGCGTGAGGCGGATCGCCGCCTGCGTGTCGGGCTCCGTGAAGCTGGCGAAGAACACTTCCGTGCCCTTGCGGAATGCCTCGGCGAACACGGTGATGAGCGGCAGGAACAGGATCGCCACCAGAAACAGGATGGCGGCCCCGATCAGCAGCAGGCGGGTCGGCGCGGTTTCGCTGGTGGCGCGCGCCGGCGTGTGGGCAAGCGGCAGCAGGCGGTCAGACATTGCCATATTTCTTGCGGCTCCAGGCTTGCAGGGCGTTGATCAGGAACAGCAGCGCGAAGGAGATGGCCAGCATCACGGTGGCGATCACCGTCGCGCCGCCATAGTCGAATTCCTCGAGCTTGATGACGATCAGCAGCGGGGCGATTTCCGAGACCATCGGAATGTTGCCGGCAATGAAGATCACCGAACCGTATTCGCCGACGCCGCGCGCGAAGGCGAGTGCGAAGCCGGTGAGCAGCGCCGGATAGACCAGCGGCAGCACCACCTGGAATATGGTGCGGGCGCGCGAGGCGCCGAGCAGGGCGGCGGCCTCCTCGATCTCCTGCTCGACCTCCTCCAGCACCGGCTGTACGGTGCGCACGACGAAGGGAAGTCCGATGAAGATCAGCGCGATGGTGATGCCGAGCGGCGTGTAGGCGATCTTGAAGCCCAGCGACTGGGCGATCGAGCCGATCGGGCCGTTGGGCGCGTAGATCGCCGCCATGGCGATACCGGCCACCGCGGTGGGCAGCGCGAAGGGCAGGTCCACCGCCGCGTCGATGATGCGGCGGCCGGGAAAGCGGTAGCGCACCAGCACCCAGGCGATCAGCAATCCGAACACCGCGTTGACGGCGGCCGCGAACAACGCCGTCCCGAAGGACAAGCGCAGGGCCGCCAGCGTGCGCGGGTCGGTGGCGATCTCGAAGAACGCCTGCGGCCCCACCGCGATCGCCCGCAGCACCAGCGCGGCGAGCGGGATCAGCACGATCAGGCTGAGTGCCGTCAGAGTCAGCCCAAGCGCCAGCCCGAAACCGGGGATGACGCTTGGGCTCCGAAGCCTGGGGAGGAGTGCGTCAGGCATCAGTTGGTGGGCTTGTAGATCTGGTCGAACACGCCGCCGTCGGCGAAGTGGGTCTTCTGTGCCTCCGCCCAGCCGCCGAAGTCCTTGTCGATCGAGACAAGGTCCAGCGTGGGGAAGCGGGCGATGTCGGCTGGGTCGGCGGCCGACGGGTCGACCGGGCGGAAGAAGTGCTTGGCGGCAAGCTTCTGGCCGGTGGGCGAGTAAAGGAACTGCAGATAGGCCTGGGCAGCTTCGAGATTGCCCTTGGACTTGGCGTTACCCTCGATCACCGCCACGGGCGGCTCGGCGAGGATCGACAGCGAGGGAACCACGATCTCGAAATTGTCGGCGCCGAATTCCTTCTGCACCAGGAAGGCCTCGTTCTCCCAGCTGATGAACACATCGCCGATGCCGCGCTGGGCGAAGGTGGTGGTGGAGCCGCGGGCACCCGTGTCGAGCACCGGCACATTGCGGTAGAGATAGCCGATCCAGGTCTTGACCTTGGCCTCGTCACCGGCGAGCGCCTTCTCGGCATAGGCCCAGGCCGCGAGATAGTTCCAGCGGGCGCCGCCGGAGGTCTTGGGATTGGGGGTGATCACCTGCACGCCGTCCTTGACGAGGTCGCCCCAGTCCTTGATGCCCTTGGGGTTGCCCTTCCTGACGATGAACACGATGGTCGAGGTGTAGGGCGCGGAATTGTGCGGGAGCTTGGCGGCCCAGTCCTTCGGCAGCTTGTCGGTCTTGGCGGCGATCTGGTCGATGTCGCCGGCCAGCGCCAGCGTCACCACATCGGCGTCGAGCCCGTCGATCAC
>DAISVW010000353.1:0-3104 GCA_036826695.1 Aestuariivirga sp. | reverse complement strand
GACTTCGATTTCCACACGCGGAGCAGGTCTTCCAGCGCATGCGCCACGGCGGCCACCTCGTGGATGTCGGCGCGCACCGTCTTGTTGATCGAGGACGGGTCGATGTCGATGTGGATCTTCTTCGAATTGGGCGAGAAGGCGTTGAGACGGCCGGTGATGCGGTCATCGAAGCGCGCGCCCACATTGATCATCACGTCGCAGTCATGCATGGCCATGTTGGCTTCATACATGCCGTGCATGCCCAGCATGCCGAGCCAGTTCTTGCCGCTGGCCGGATAGGCGCCGAGCCCCATCAGCGTCGAGGTGATGGGGATGTTGGTCATCTCCACGAAATCGCGCAAGAGCTTGGAGGCCGTGGGCCCGGAATTGATGACGCCGCCGCCGGTATAGAGCACCGGCCGCTTCGCCGACGCGATGAGCTCGGCCGCGGCGCGGATGGCGTTCTGGTCCGGTTTCACACGCGGCCGGTAGGTCTTGTGCTCGATGTTCTTGGGGCCAACATAGCGGCCCTTGGCGAACTGCACGTCCTTGGGGATGTCGACCACCACCGGGCCGGGGCGGCCATGGGTCGCCACATAGAAGGCCTCATGCATGATGCGGGCGAGGTCGTTCACGTCCTTCACCAGATAGTTGTGCTTGGTGCAGGGCCGGGTGATGCCCACCGTGTCGCATTCCTGGAAGGCGTCATTGCCGATGAGATGGGTGGGCACCTGGCCGGTGATGCAGACCATGGGGATCGAGTCCATCAGCGCGTCGGTGAGGCCGGTCACCGCATTGGTGGCGCCGGGGCCCGACGTGACCAGCACCACGCCGCATTTGCCGGTGGAGCGGGCATAGCCTTCCGCGGCATGGGTCGCCCCCTGCTCGTGGCGGACCAGAATGTGCTTCACCTTTTCCTGCTGGAAGATCTCGTCATAGATCGGCAGCACCGCGCCGCCCGGATAGCCGAACACATGTTCGACCCCCTGATCCTGCAGCGCCTTCAGCACGATTTCCGCGCCGGTCATCTCATTCGTGGCCATGTCCCAACCTCTTTTACTTTTCCGTCCCGTCACCGAAGCAACATCCAAAGGCAACAAAAAAGGCCCCCGAGGGAGCCTGTTTTTCGCGCAGCACCACCAGTTCCTGGAGGCTCAAGCCTCCCCGGCGCCGCGCGGTTCTACAACTACGATCTGCTTCATAGACAAAGGCATTACGGCCTAAACGCCGTCCCGTCAAGAGGCGGTCCCGGCCGAAGGCGGATGGCCTGATGGCGGTTGATCCAGGTCAATGCGAGGGCGGCTCCGCAACCGCATGCGTGGCAGAGGATCGTTGTCGACAAGGGGGAGTCCCATGGGGACTGATGCAATCATTCGGAAACAGCCGCCTCAGGTGCATGGCGGTGCGGTGATGATGGCGGTTTGGGGCCTGCTGGCCGTTTTCGCGATTTCGATGGGCGCCCGGGCGGAAGATACGCCATTCGCCTTCCACATGTACCTCTTTGCCGGAGCGGCAATGCTCGCGCTGATCTTTGCGGCGCGGCGCTATGGCAAGCTGGCGGGCGATCAGTCCGGCTACATGGATGATATCGTCCGGTGGGGCGCCATCATCACCCTGTTCTGGGGCGTCGTCGGCTTCCTCGTCGGCGTGGTGGTCGCCCTGCAACTCGCTTACCCCGCCTGGAACCCCGATCTCGAATGGTTCAACTTCGGCAGGCTTCGCCCGCTTCACACCTCGGCGGTCATCTTCGCCTTCGGCGGCAACGCGCTTCTCACCACGTCCTTCTACGTCGTCCAGCGCACCAGCCGGGCCCGGCTCGCCTTCGGCAATCTCGCCTGGTTCGTGTTCTGGGGCTACCAGCTGTTCATCGTGCTGGCCGCCACCGGCTATCTCCTCGGCGTTACCGAAGGCCGCGAATATGCCGAGCCGGAATGGTATGTCGATATCTGGATCACCATCGTCTGGGTCGCCTATTTCCTGGTCTTCTTCGGCACCATCGTGAAGCGCAAGGAACCCCACATCTATGTGGCCAACTGGTTCTACCTCGCCTTCATCGTGACGATCGCCATGCTGCACATCGTCAACAACCTGTCGATCCCGGTGTCGTTCTTCGGCTCGAAGAGCTATTCGCTGTTCTCGGGCGTCCAGGATGCGCTCACCCAGTGGTGGTATGGCCATAACGCGGTGGGCTTCTTCCTCACCGCCGGCTTCCTCGGCATGATGTATTATTTCATCCCGAAGCGGGCCAACCGGCCGGTCTATTCCTACCGGCTGTCGATCGTCCACTTCTGGGCGCTGATCTTCCTCTACATCTGGGCCGGGCCGCATCACCTGCACTATACCGCGCTCCCCGATTGGGCGCAGACGCTCGGCATGGTGTTTTCGATCATGCTGTGGATGCCGTCCTGGGGCGGCATGATCAACGGCCTGATGACGCTGTCGGGCGCCTGGGACAAGCTCCGCACCGACCCGGTGCTGCGCATGATGGTGATCTCGGTCGCCTTCTACGGCATGTCCACCTTCGAAGGGCCGATGATGTCGATCAAGGCCGTGAACTCGCTCTCACACTACACGGACTGGACCATCGGCCACGTTCATTCGGGGGCGCTGGGCTGGGTCGGCATGATCTCGCTCGCCTGCCTCTATCACCTGATCCCGCGGCTGTGGGGCCGGAAGGAAGTCTACTCGCTCCGCCTGGTGAGCTGGCATGTGTGGCTCGCCACGCTGGGCATCGTGGTCTACGCCTCGGCGATGTGGGTCTCCGGCATCATGCAGGGCCTGATGTGGCGCGAGTATGACGCCAACGGCTTCCTCGCCTATTCCTTCGTGGAAACGGTCGAGGCGATGCACCCCTACTACGTCATCCGCACCATCGGCGGCGGCCTGTTCCTGCTGGGCTCGCTGATCATGGTCTACAATATCTACCGCACCATCAGAGGCGCCGAACCCGTGACCCAGCCCGTGGGCATGATCTCGGCGCCGGCATAGACCGGGGGCGCTCACCATGAATCACCAGACAATCGAGAAGAACGCCACGCTGCTGCTGATCCTCAGCTTTCTCGTGGTCACCATCGGCGGCCTCGTTCAGATCGTTCCGCTGTTCTACCTGCAGAACACGATCGAGA
>DAISVW010000352.1:0-3106 GCA_036826695.1 Aestuariivirga sp. | reverse complement strand
CATCGACACGCCAGTCCTCGCGCAGCCGGAGCAACGCTCGTGGAAACGGGACAAGGGACGTGGCTTCCTCTGCGCCTGCCCGGCCTGCGGCAAGGGCCGCATGTTCCGCGCCTATCTGAAAGTGGCCGACACCTGCAGCGGCTGTGGCGAGGAGCTTCACCATCACCGGGCCGATGACGCCCCGCCCTATTTCACCATGTTCATCGTCGGCCACATCGTGGTGCCGCTGGTGCTGGTGGTCGAGAAACTGTGGCGCCCCGATCTTTCCGTGCATTTCATGATCTGGACGGCCGTGACGCTGGCGCTGACCTTCGCGCTGATGCCGGCCGTCAAGGGCGCTGTCGTCGGCCTGCAATGGGCGCTGCGCATGCACGGCTTCGCTGCCGCCCGCCGCGACGGCGAATGACCTACGCCCACCCCGAATTCGCAGGGTCCACGCTCCACCCAACACTGCTGAGACCGAAGGATTCCGCCACCCTGATCCTGGTGCGGCGTGACCGCGGCAGCCCCCGCATCCTGATGGGCCAGCGGGCCGGCGGCCATGCCTTCATGCCCAACAAATACGTCTTTCCCGGCGGCAGGCTGGACCGCGCCGATTGCCGCGTGAAGCCAGAAAAGGATCTGCACCCCGCCACTCTCGCCAAGCTCCTCCACCGCATGCGCGGCAAGCCCACGGAAACCCGCGCCCGCGGCCTGGCGCTGGCCGCCGTCCGCGAGACATGGGAGGAAGCCGGGCTGCTGTTCGGCCGGAGCAGGCTCGACGACGCGCCTGATCTTTCCGGCCTCACCCTGTTCATGCGGGCGATCACCCCGCCGGGCCGCACGCGGCGCTATGATTCCCGCTTCTTCGTGGCCGATGCCGGGAACCTCTCCAACCTCGACCAGCCGCAGCATGACGGCGGCGGCGAGCTTCTGACACTCGCCTGGCTGACACTGGACGAGATCGCCTCGCTCGACCTCCCGCTGATCACCATCGACGCCCTGAAACGGCTGAAACACTATCTCGATGACGGCAGGCTGCCCGGCCCCGATTGCCCGGCCTCGTTCCAGTATCACCGCGGCCGGACCTGGGTGGAGGACGAGATCACCGCCTGACCACCGGTTGCCTTGACTTTGCCCGGCAATTCGGGTGTATCGGCGCCAAATCCCGATTGGAGACGATTATGGCCAAAGGCAATGTGATCAAGATCAAGCTGGCGTCGACCGCCGACACCGGCTATTTCTACGTGACCAAGAAGAACTCGCGCACCCAGACCGACAAGCTGTCGTTCAAGAAGTATGATCCCGTGGCGCGCAAGCACGTGGAATTCAAGGAAACCAAGATCAAGTAGCCGATCGCTGCCGGTCGAAGGAAAAAAAGGCACCGCTCGCGCGGTGCCTTTGGCATTTGCGGGACTGCCCTGGTTCAGCAATCAGATCGGATACCGCAGGATCGCCGAAAGCGCCTGGCCGGCCGGAAGATCGGGCTTTCGCACCGCCATGACCTTGGCGCCCGTGGCGAGGGCGCGCCCGGCGATTTCGTCAACGATGCCGTAGGTTCCCGGTCCGGGCTTGCCAAAAGTCACGCTGCCGTCTTCCTCGCCGATTGTTCCGGCCTCGCTGGCGTCCATGTCGAAAAGCAGGACGTCGATGGCGCCGAAGGTTGCGGCCCGCGCGGCTTGCGCCACATCGGCGGTTGCGCGTCCCTCTGCCTCGCGCTTCTTGTAGAGCGCCTTCATGTCCGAAACCTGCCCGGCATAGATCTGATCGAGGACGGCCCGCGCGCCGGTGGCGAGTTCGCCCGCGCTCAGGCGCTCGGCGTTGCCCTTGATCTCGCCGAGAGCCAGATGTGGGTAGGTCGTCGCCTGGCGGAACATCGAGGCCAGCGGATCGGCGGCCGCGATGATCAGCGGCCGGCTCTGGCCGGTGAGCACATGGCGCAGCGCCTGATCGACGATGCGGACATATTGCCGGAGCCGCACGTTCTGCCCTTCCGACCCATGGATGCGTCCTGACGCCGACCGGTCGTTCAGCGTGCTCTTGCCCAGCGCGTGGCCGGCGTCCTTGGGCAGATCGGGAACCCGCACCGGCGCCGGATCGCCCTCGGCATCGAGCTGATAGAGTGCCACAGCGTTCTCGCCCAGCACGAGAATGAAGGCATTGTGAGGGAATGTCACGGCGCGCAGCAGCGGCTGGATGTGGAAGCGGTCCGAGACATGCATCTGATCGGGAATGCGGTTGGCCAGCCGGTAGGTCAACAGGCCTTCCGGCGTGGCGAACAGCGCCAGGCTGTTGGCCTGAACCGCCCAGAAGGCCTCGTCCTCGATCACGTGATTGATGGTTTCCTCGATCGGCCAAAGGCGGCGCTTGTCGGCGCCCGCGGCGCGCAGCTGTTCAAGAGCCTGATGGCCGAGGTTCTTGAGGGCGATGCGGCTGGCCCCGATCTCCTGCGTCAGCGGCGTGGTCTTGACGTAGATGGTGACGGAGGGATCCACCCGCGACGACGCCAGCTTCTCGATTTCGGGACGCGACGGAATATCAACGTGAAGCAAAACAATTCTCCTTGCTGGCGTGTGAAAGACTTTACGGCCCTACAGCGCATTTCACGGCCTGACTGTCAAGCCTGGCAGAGACGGCCGGACACGGCTCTGGCGCTCAGTTTTGCGGCCCGGCTGGCGGATTGCCGCCCTCGGGCTCGGGCAGATCCATCTCGAGCGGCATTTGTTCCTCGGTGCCATCGAGCGGGTCCTCGTCGGGCAGCAGGCTGTCGCTCGCTTTCGGCATCGGAATATCGAAGCCGGGCGGCAGATTGGCATCGAGCAGGCCCGCGCCCTTCAGTTCCTGCAAGCCAGGCAGATCGCCCACCTCGTTCAGGCCGAAATGGCTGAGGAACGCCTCGGTCGTGCCATAGGTCACCGGACGGCCCGGCGTCTTGCGGCGGCCGCGCATCCTGACCCAGCCGATCTCGAGCAGCATGTCGAGCGTGCCCTTGGAGATGGCGACGCCGCGGATATCCTCGATCTCGGCGCGGGTGACCGGCTGATGGTAGGCGATGATCGCCAGCGTCTCGAGGGCTGCCTTGGAAAGCTTCCGTTCCTCGAGTTTTTCGCGGCGCAGCTAGAGGCCG
>DAISVW010000351.1:0-3119 GCA_036826695.1 Aestuariivirga sp. | reverse complement strand
CAGCGCGTCGCCATGGGCCGCGCCATCGTGCGCAATCCGGCGGTGTTCCTGTGCGACGAGCCGCTGTCCAACCTCGACGCCAAGCTGCGCGTGCAGATGCGTACCGAGATCAAGGAGCTGCATGAGCGGCTCAAGACCACGACCGTCTATGTGACGCATGACCAGATCGAGGCCATGACCATGGCCGACACGATCGTCATCCTGCGCGACGGCAACATTGAGCAGCAGGGCACGCCGCTCGAAGTCTATGACAAGCCCGCCAATCTCTTCGTCGCGGAATTCATCGGCTCGCCGTCGATGAACCTGTTGCCCGGGGAGGTGACGGCGGGCGGTTTCCGGCTGACCGACGGCGTCATGCTGCCGCTTCCCGCTCATCACCGCGCGCAGCCTGGGCAGAAGGTCGTCTATGGCATGAGGCCGGAGCATCTGGTCCTGGGCGGCGGCGCGCGGGCGACCGTCAGCGTCGTGGAGCCCACGGGCCCCGAGATGCACATCTATGCCGATCTCGCCGGGCAGGAAATCTGCGTCATCACCCAGGAGCGCGTGGCGCTGAGCCGCGGTTCCGCCATCGATGTGAGCCCCCGCCTCGACCGGGTTCATCTGTTCGACGCGGAGTCCGGAAAGGCGCTGGTGTGAGCGTCATCGCCATTCTCGGCGCCGGGGTGATGGGCTCGGCGATGACCCTGCCATTGTGCGACCGCGGCCATGACGTGCGCCTCGTCGGCACGCATCTCGACCGCGCCATCATCGACAGCGTGCGGGCAACGGGCCTTCACCCGAAGCTCAATGTGACGCTGCCGAAGCCTGTGGCCGCCTTCCACCATGAGGATTTCGCATCGGCGCTGGGCAAGGACACCGCGCTGATCGTGCTGGGTGTGAGCTCGGCGGGCGTCGGCTGGGCCATCGACCGGCTGTGCGAGGCGCTCACCGCACCCATTCCCGTGGTGATGATCACCAAGGGCATGCAGCCGGAAGCGGGGCGGCTTGCAGCGCTGCCTGATCACGTGGCGGCCGAAGTGCTGCGCCGCCGCGGCCTGGCGCTCGAAGTGGCCGCCATCGGCGGGCCTTGCATCGCCGGTGAACTCGCCGTGCGCCGCCAGACCGGCACGGTGATCACGGCGCGCCAGCCTGCCTTCGCCCAGTCGCTCTGCGCCATGCTGGAGACGGACTACTATCACCCGCGCATGTCTCCCGATGTGGACGGCGTCGAGATCTGCGCCGCCTTCAAGAATTTCTTCGCCATCGGCGTGGGCTGGGCGGCGGGCCGCCTCGAGACCATGGCGGCCGCGCAGAACCGCGCCTCCAACCACAACGCCGCGGCCATCATCTTCGACCAGGCGATCCGTGAACTGATGATCCTGGCGAAGGCCCATGGCGGCAGCGCTGAAAGCGTCTGGGGCATGCCCGGCGCGGGCGATCTCTATGTCACCTGCCAGGCGGGCCGCAATTCCAGGCTCGGCAACAATCTGGGCCGCGGCCTCACCTACCGCGAGACCCGCGAAGGCCCGATGAAGGGCGACACCATCGAAGGCGCCGAGCTCGGCGTCACGGTCGCCGCAAGCTTGCGCGGGATGATGTCCGGCGGCGCGCTTGACGCAAAGGCGCTGCCGCTCACCCGCGCGCTGCTCGACGCGCGCACCCATGACCGGCCGCTCGACATTCCGTGGCCGGATTTCCACCGGCAGGACTGAGGCGCGCGGCATGGAAGAGGCCGATTCACTGTCTGGCGATCCGGTGGTGGCGGCGTCCTATGCGGCGATCGACCCGGAGGAGCAGCTGGCCACCCGGGCGGCCTGGCTCTATTTCGTGGCCGGCCTCACCCAGGCGCAGATCGGCAAGAAGCTGGGCCTCAACCGCACCCGCATCAACAGGCTGCTTGCGCAGGCGCGCGATCAGGGGCTCGTCCAGATCAACATCACCGGAAGGCTCGCCTCCTGCGTCGAGACCGAGGAGAAGTTGAAGCAGCTCTACGGCCTAGCCGATGCGACGGTGGTTCCCACGCCGCCGGACCAGGAGCTGATCCCGCAGGTGATCGCCACCGCCGCCGCCGCCGTGCTGTCGGCAAGGCTGAAGGACGGCATGTCGGTGGGTGTTGGCTGGGGCCGCACGCTGCGGCTGTCGATCCAGTCGGTGCCGCGCCGCCGCCTCAACCGCCTCTCGGTGGTGTCGCTGCACGGCGGGCTGACGCGTGGCTCGGCGATGAGCCCGCATGAAGCCGCCGCTCATCTGGGTGGCCTCGTCGGGGCGCGGTGGGTCTATGTGGCCGCCCCCGCCCTCACCGACACCCAATCGACGCGCGACGTGCTGATGGCCCAGCCCATGCTGCGCGAAATCTTCGAACGCGGCGCGAGGGTCGACCTGGCGTTTCTGTCGGTCGGCGAATTGTCGCCAGGCTGCACCATGACGCGCGTCGGTCTCGTGTCGCGCGCCGAGGTGGACGATCTTCTCGCGGCTGGCGCTGTTGGCGATCTCTGCGCCCACTGGATCGACCGCGATGTCCACCTCGTCGAGCATCTGCGCAATTCGCGCGTCGTGTCGCTGCCGCCCGACAGGCTGCGTGACATTCCCTGCGTGGTGATCGCGTCCGGCGGGCGCAACAAGGCGGAGGCGCTGCGCGGCGCGCTGAAGGGCGGCATGTGCAATGTGATCGTCACCGACGAGCAGACCGCCCGGGCGATCCTCGCCATGGATCAGCCTTGAGCGCGGAGGTAGCGCTCGGCGTCGATATCGGCACCTCGGGCGTGCGCATCGCCGCCGTCGACACGGGCAAGACGGTGCGCGCGATGGCGACGGCGCCGATCCCCGCGCCCCTCACTGTGAACGGGCGCATCCGCCAGGATCCGGCGCTGTGGTGGGACGCGGTGCTGGCCGCCTTCGGCAAGCTGGAGCTGAAAGGTCTGGCGGTGCGCGCGCTGGCTGTCGACGGAACGTCGGGCACCATCCTGGCGATTGGCGATGACGGGGCGCCCGCCGGGCTGGCCTCGATGTATAATGATCCCTGCGGCAAGGCTGAACTGGCGCGCGTCGCCGCCGCCGCCCCACGCGAGACGGCGGCGCTCGGCGGAACCTCGCCGCTGGCCCGCGCGCTGGAGCTCCGCGGCCGCGGCGCGCGCAGTCAC
>DAISVW010000350.1:0-3124 GCA_036826695.1 Aestuariivirga sp. | reverse complement strand
GGTTGGGTCCTGCGGGCAGCCACTGGGGCATGGCGGGGGAGGCGAGGCGGGGCTGCAAGCCGGTGACGCACATGGGCTTTGCTTCACGCGAGGAGGCCGGGCGGCAGCTGGCGCGGCGGCTCAAGGCCATGGCCATCGAGGATCCTGTGGTCTTCGCATTGCCGCGCGGCGGCGTTCCGGTGGCCGTGGAAGTGGCCCGAGAACTGGACGCGCCGCTTGACCTCGTTCTGGTGCGCAAGATCGGCGCCCCCGGCCAGCCCGAACTGGCCGCCGCGGCCATCGTCGATGGGCCGTCGCCGGTACTGGTTGAGAACGAGAGCGTGATGCACATGCTGGGCCTCACGTCCCGCGAGATCGGCGAACTGGCAAAGCCGGCACTCGCCGAGATCGACCGCCGCCGCACACTCTATCTCGGCAAGCGGGCGCCCATCGATGTCAGCGGAAAGACCGCGATCGTCGTCGACGACGGCATCGCCACCGGCACCACCGCCAGGGCCGCGCTCAGAGCGCTGAGAAGCAGGAACCCCAGATCCCTGATCCTCGCCGTGCCGGTGGCGGCGCCTCAAGCCATCGCGGACCTCGGCAAGGATGCCGACCAAACGGTTGCGCTGCTTGAGCCCGCTGACTTCTACGCCGTCGGGCCTCATTACCAGGATTTTCATCAGCTCTCGGATGATGAAGTAACAGCCGCGCTCAGCCTGGACCGATAGCTTAACCCGCCGCCACGGCCGCCACATGGCGCGCGAAACCGTCGCGGGCGATCAACGCCTTGCAGCGCGCGAAGCGGTTATCGGCATAAGCGCGGAAGTCGTCGGCCGGATTGGCGTTGGCCAGCTGGATCAGCCCCCACAGCGTCCACAACAGGTCGCACATCGCCTTGTAGATCACCATGCGGCCGCGGTCGAAGGGCTGCGCCTCGCCGCCGAAATAGGCGCTGAGCAGCGCCTCGTCCTGGCCTTCGCTGAAGCCGCCCTCGACCGAGAGATCGCCCAGGTCCCACATCGGATCGTTCATGCCGGAATACTCCCAGTCGACGATCCACATGCGCGCCCCGGTGTCGAGGAAGTTCTCACACAGCGGGTCGCAATGGCAAGGCGCCAGCGGCACCGGGTGCCGGGCCAGCGCCCGCCGCAGGCCCTGCGCTTCCGCCACCACCTCATGATAGCCGGCGGGAAGCGCCACATCCTTGGTCGAGAGCACCTTCAGATAGTCGTCGATCATCGCGAAAAGCTCGAAGCGGAAGGGAAACACCGCGCCCGAGCTGTGCAGCATCGCGAAGGCGCGGCCGGCACGGTCCGGGGCGCCTGGCCGGCTGCGGAACGCCTCGGGCGACATGGTGACCGTTCCTGACACGAAGCGGGTCACCATGATGCCGGTCGCCGGATCGGCGAAAAGAACCTCGGGGCTCACGCCCGCGCGGGCGGCTTCGCGCGCCGCCACCGCCTCCTTCGCGCGGTTGCTGTATTACTCGGTGCCCGCCCCGGGAAGCCGCAGACAAAGATCGCCGCCGCGGTAGACCCGGTTGGTGAGGCCGCCAAGCCGCTCGATCTCGCCCACGGCAGCGAGGCCCGGAATGGCGGCGAGGGCGGCGCGCACGTCCTTCAGATCTTCGCTCATGACTTCAGCCTTTCCATTCTGGGGTCATAGAGGCAGCGGGGCCCGCGTTCGGCGGCATGGCTGTGGCCGAAGGCCTCGCCCGTGAAATGGCGCGCCTCCGCGATGGCGATGGGCAGATAGGCAAAACCGATGCTGCGGCCCAGGTGATGGCCATAGCCGGCACTGGTGAGCGAGGCCACCGCTTGGCCATCATGCAGCACCGTTTCACCGCCGAGGAACGGCGCGAAGCCAGGAACCGAAAGGGTCACGAGCTTTTTCCGCGGCCCCGCCTCGCGGAGCTGTTCCAGCGCGGCGCGGCCGGTGAAATCACCCTTGTCCCAGGCGATGGCGAAGCTGAGCCCGGCCTCGAGCGGGTTGGTGTCGGGCGAGATATCGGAGGACCAGTAGAGATAGCCTTTCTCCAGCCGGCAGCTTTCGATGGCCCGGTAGCCGGCATGGCGCAGGCCAAGGTCGCCGCCCGCTTGCGTGAGGCGCTCGAACACATAGGCGGCATAGTCGACAGGAATATAGAGCTCCCAGCCGAGTTCGCCCACATAGCCCACCCGCGCGGCTATGGCCGGCGCCATGCCGATCTCGATCTCGCGCAGCGCCAGGAACGGGAAGGCGGTTGAGGAAAGATCCGCGTCCGTCACCCGCGCCAAGACCTCACGCGCGCGGGGCCCGCAGAGATTGAGCGTGGCATAGGCGTTGGTCACCTCGCGCAATTGCACCGTGCCCGGCAGTTGCGCCGCGAGCCAGCCTCCATCGCGGATGCCGAAGCCCGAGCCGGTGATCATCAGATAGCGCTCAGGCGCCACATGCAGGAAGGTGACATCGGCCTCGATGCCGCCGCGCACATTGAGCATCTGGGTGTAGATGACGCGGCCCGGCGGGCCTTCCAGTTGTCCGGCGGCAATGCGATTGAGCGCGGCCCCCGCCCCTGCTCCGCTGATCTCGAATTTCGAAAACGACGTCTGATCGATCAGCGCCACGCCCTGGCGGATGGCGGCGGCTTCGGCAGCCACCGCGCCGAACCAGCCGGGCTTGCCCTCGAAGCTCGGCGTCTCGGAGGCTTCGGCATTGGAAGACGAAAACCAGTTGGGGCGCTCCCAGCCGAAACGCGAGCCGAACACGGCGCCAGCACCCACCAGCGCGGCGTGGAACGGCGAACGCCGCAGCCCGCGCGCCGCCTGGGCTTCCTCACCCGGCCAATGGATCTTGTAATAGGCGCCATAGGCTTCCGAGGCGCGCGCCTCGAGATAGGCGGCACGCGCCTGCGGCGGGCCGAAGCGGCGCACATCGAAGGGCCAGAGATCGAGCCCGGGGTCGCCGTGCAGAATCCAGTTGGCCATCGCCTCCCCCGCCCCGCCGGATGCAGCGATGCCGGCGGTGAAGCCGCAGGCGACAAAGAGATTGTCGAGTTCGGGCGCGAGCCCCATCACCGGTTCGCCATCCGCCGAGACCGGAATGGGCCCGTTGATCACCGTGCGGATGCCGATGTCATTGAGCACCGGCAGCCGCTCGGCGG
>DAISVW010000349.1:0-3130 GCA_036826695.1 Aestuariivirga sp. | reverse complement strand
CGGGATGTCTGGCGATCCTCGCGGCCAGCGTGTTTCCCGAAGCCGAGATCGATGCGGTGGACATGTCGGCCGATGCGCTGGCGGTGGCGCGTATCAATGTTGATGAGCATGAACTCTCCAGTCGCATCAGACTTTTCGAAGGCGATCTCTTCGCGCCGGTCGAGGGCCACACCTATGATCTGATCATCGCCAACCCGCCCTATGTTCGCGAGGAGGAGGTTCAGGCCTTTCCGCCGGAATATGGGCACGAGCCGTTGATGGCGCATCTGGGCGGCGAGGACGGGCTTGATATCATTCGTCGCATCCTTGCCGAGGCAGCGGATCATCTCAATCCTGGCGGCGGGCTTCTCTGCGAAATCGGCACGGGACGCGAGACGCTGGTCGCGGAGTACCCGGAACTCGATTTTCTATGGCTTGATACCGAAGCTTCAGAGGCGGAGGTGTTTTGGATTACCCGCGAGGACCTGCTGGTGGCTGAAGGCTGATACTATTTCCGCAAACCGGTGGCGGCGACCAGATTGTCGTAGATTTGCCGGGTCATGCGCGCCATGCCAGGCATCAGCGGATAGGCCTCCTGCATCAGGCGCGGATAGGCGCCGGGGCCCAGATGTTTCTCGAGGGATGCCACATAATTCGGCAGCGAGGACCATCCCGCCACGGTCTGGGGCGTGAACTCACAGTGAAACTGAGTTCCTACGGCATGATCGCCGACCGCGATGGACTGCACCGGAATGCGCTCCGACGAGGCGAGAATCCTTGCCCCATCCGGGACCCGCTTCACTTCCGCCAGATGCCATTGCATGACCTTGTGACTGGCATCAAGGCCGCGCAACAGCCGGTGGTCCTGCGCCTCGTCAGTCAGGCTCACATCGAAAACGCCAACCTCGCCCTCGCAGGCGGGAGCCACCTCTCCGCCCAGCGCGGCCGCCAGCAACTGGTGGCCAAGGCACACGCCAAAATAGGGCCTGGCACGCTCGCGGACCCATTCGGCGATCGCCTGCTTCTCAGCAACGAGCCACGGATACTGATCCTCCTGCCATGTGTCCTGCGCGCCACCCAGCACGAACATGAAATCGAAGGATGCCAGGCTGGGGATGGCCTCTCCCTCAAACAGGCGTACGGGCACGGGTATGATGCCGTCTTCGGCGAAGAAGTCGAGGAACCGCCCAGGATGATCGTGGTCCATGTGCTGGAAGACCAGCGCACGCTTCATGTCAGACCTCGCATGTCAGGCCCCCTTGAACGTCGCACGTAATGTATTGTCGAATCATAGCACAGCCCAGGCCCGGCGACAGCCGTCCGGCCTGGCGCTCGCCTGCTGCGCAGTCAGACGATCTGCAGGTTGACGGCCTGCGGACCGCGCCCCCTCTTGTCGGGCTGAACCTCGAAACTGATCTTCATGTTTTCCGAGAGTTCTGGAATGCCGGAGCGTTGTACGGCCGTGATGTGCACGAAAACATCCTGGCCACCGTCTGCCGGTGAGATAAATCCATAGCCCTTTGCCTGGTTGAAGAACTTCACTGTGCCGTTCTGGCGCATAAGAAGCACGTCCCTTGTTTATTCCTTGCTTGCGTGACCTTTCCGTCGCTTCTGGAAGCCGCCGGTGGCCACGGCCCGGCGGCATTCCAAAGAAAGGCTGTTACCTCTCATGAGGGGAGGCAACGATCACCGACTGGACGGCACGACCGAACTCCAGGCATTATGGCGCGCCTATGCACTGGGCGCAAGTGGGGTCTTCGCTCAGCGCGGGGCTTGCCAGATCCGCCCGAAAGACTAATGATTTTCTATCGATGCGGGCGACACCGATGAAGGCATATAGGGAACTCATGGCTGCGGCATGGCTGTTCAGCTTCTGCGATGCAGTGGTGGCGGCGCCGGCCGAAACCACGAAGTACGCCTCCAAGACGATCAACGGCAAATCCGAGAACGACGTTTACCGTGCAATGCAGAGACGGGGGCCAAGGGTGAATGGCGCCAAGGCCTATGCCTCGACCGCGGCGACCGCCGTGCAGAACGGCAAGCTGGTGCAATACTCATCCTGCAGGATCGTCGACTACAGGATCGAGCTTGATTTCGTCATCAGGCTTCCCCGCATCAGCAACGAGAAGATACTGCCGCCCGCTGACCGCCCTCTCTGGCGCCAGTTCTCCAACTTCCTCAGGCAGCATGAGGAAACCCATCGCCGGATCTGGCGGGGATGTGCAGCCGAAGTCGAAAGCAAAGTGAAAGCGATCAAGGCCAAGACATGCGCCGATGCCAGCCGTCAGGCGGCACGGCTCTGGGAGAAAATGCAGGCCGATTGCGACAACAAGCACAAGACTTTCGACGCTGCCGAGCAGCAGCGGCTCATGACTCATCCCTTCATAAAGCGCGTGCTCAGGGGTGCGGCGAACTAACTGTCGGATTTCAGCACCCGGCCCGCGACAGCATCAAGCTTGTAGACCAGCTCTGGATCGCGTTTTTCAGGGGCGGTCATGATGGCGGTGTCAAGCGCGCGGTCAGAGCCTATCGGGCAAGGCGGATGACGGCGCGGGAACTCCCGAGCGATGCGGGCGACAAGCCGCTTGGCATTGCCTGAGTTGGCCTTCATCACCTCGACAACCTTTGCCACGTCGACGGACCCGTGTTCTGCGTGCCAGCAATCATAGTCCGTTACCATGGCGAGGGTGGCGTAGCTGATTTCCGCCTCGCGGGCGAGCTTGGCCTCCGGAAGGTTCGTCATGCCGATCACCGCAGCACCCCAGGAACGGTAAAGCTGCGACTCCGCCAGTGTAGAGAACTGCGGACCCTCCATAACCACATACGTGCCGCCCCGGGCGTAAGCGATGGTTTCCGCCTTGAGCGCCGCCTCCGCGATATCCTGCAGCACCGGCGAAACGGGATGCGAGAATGGCACATGGCCCACATGTCCAGTTCCAAAGAAGCTCTTCTCGCGCGCAAAGGTCCGGTCGATGAACTGGTCTATCAGCACGAAGGTGCCGGGCGGAAGGTCTTCCTTGAGTGAGCCGACGGCAGAAAGAGAATAGAGATCGGTGACCCCACAGCGCTTCAAGACGTCGATGTTGGCGCGGTATATGATGGTGGTTTGAGAAAAGACATGCCCGCGGCCAGGGCTCTGCAGGAACACTAC
>DAISVW010000348.1:0-3150 GCA_036826695.1 Aestuariivirga sp. | reverse complement strand
CGCAACGGCTTCTTCGACTATTTCCGCGACAGCGCGCTGGTGTTCAACCTGCGCATGGACCCCCTTGAGCAGCGCGACGGCCACTACTCCAACCTGATGGCCATGAAGAAGGCCTTCCTCGGCGGCATGGTGCGCGACCTTCTCAACGAGCATTTCGCCTCGCTCAAGGAATTCCCGCCACGCCAGGAAGGCGGCACGCTGAAGCCCGGCAGCACGGAGTGACGAACCCCCCCAGCCTCGCGCTGGCCGCCTCCCTCTGCGGCCTGATATGGGCGGCAGCGCCGGCTGAGGCGCAGGAGCAGCCCGTAGATCCCCTGCTGTTCACTGGCGATGGCTGGCGGCTGAAGCTCGGCCTCGACGCCGCGGTGCAGACGGCGGGCGAAATCGACAGCTGGTGGAACCTGACGGAAGCCTTTCCGCCAGTTAATGCCTATGACCCGGACCGCGCCTTCACCGAAGCCTATGTAAAGCCCACGGCCAGGCTAGACATCGAGGCGACGTCCGCGCTGGCCTTCTATGGCGGGCTGGCGGCAGTCGCCTCATACACTTTGGGCCAGGACGTGTTCGACGCCGGCGACACCGGCGCTGTGACCCTCGAAAACGCCTATGGCGGCCTCCGGATCAACGCCGCGCCTGACATGAGTTTCGACGTTTCGGCCGGCATGCAGGACTATGTGATCGGGTCCGGCATGCTGATCCAGATGGGCGGCGGCAATGGCTATGAGCGCGGTGCGCTGCTGCTGTCGCCGCGCACCGCCTGGGACATGACGGCGATTGCCCGCGAGCGTTTCGGCGGCCTCACCTTCGAGCAGTTCTACCTCGATCCGAGCGAGCTCGAATCGGGCGATAGCCTCACCGAGCTTGCCGGCCTGCATGCGCGCTATGACTGGTCGGCGGAGGACTATGCCGGGCTCGCCTACATCCATGTGCTGAAGTCGGATTATCCGGCGCTGGCCGCGCCGCTGGTCATCATCCCCGGCGGCCGCGAGGGCATGAATGTGCTGCACGGCTATGGCCGCACCACGCCGCTCGCCGATCTGCCGGGCCTGTGGCTTGCCGGCGATCTCGCCTATGAATGGAATGAGCGCATCGACCAGCAGGCCTGGGGCGGCCAGGCGGAAATCGGCTATGCGGCGACGAGCCTGCGCTTCATGCCGGTGTTCAGCTACGCCTTCCGCTATTTTTCCGGCGACGACCCGTCAACCTCGGTCAATGAGCGTTTCGATTCGCTGTTTTATGAAGGCTCGCCCACCGGCTGGGCCACCGGCGGCAATGCCTCGCTCGCCTTCTACAATTCCAATGTGATGGCGCACCGTTTCGGCGTCGATGTCACGCTCTCCGAACGTGATTTCGCCAGGGCCCGCTACTGGCATGTGCGCGCGGCGCAGGAAAACAGCCCGATCCAGTTCGGCCAGGGGGCGGAAGTTCAGTTCGAGAACGGCACGCCGATCATCATCGCGGGCGTCCAGACGCCGCATCTCTCCGACGACATCTATATCGAATACACCCGTATCCTCAACGCAAACCTATTCATGACGGCGGGCGGCGCACTGTCGGTTCCGGGCGAAGGCCTGCGCGATGCCGCCAAGGGCGTCGCCGAAAACTGGTGGGGCGGCTACGTGAACCTGTCGGTCAAATACTAGGTGATCAGGCGATCAATTGAAGTCGCATCGCCCCTTGCAGCCGTCATGCCAGGGCAAGCCGGCATCCGAATTCAAGACGCTCTGAAAGAAAGAAAGCCAAAAAAATGCCCCGTGCGTTTTCTGAGGGCGCACGGGGCCGATGTGATTTGAGCCGTTCGAACGTCAGGTCTCTGCTGCCGCGATCTCCCCCGTTCCGTTACCCGCCAGCATGAGGCAGTGATTCGGCGGAAAGCGCAAGCTTCAGTGGGCGCGCGCCGCGCCCTCCCCCGCCTTCTCGGCGGCGGCCCGGGCGGCGGCGGCTGCTTCCTCCGCCTCCTCGTCCCAGGTGATGGGTTCCGGCATGCGCACCAGCGCATGCTGCAGCACCTCGTCCATGCGCGAGACCGGGATGATCTCGAGACCCTTCTTCACGTTTTCGGGAATCTCGGCCAGATCCTTCACGTTCTCCTCGGGGATCATCACCTTCTTGATCCCGGCGCGCAGCGCGGCGAGCAGCTTCTCCTTGAGGCCACCAATCGGCAGCACGCGGCCACGCAGGGTGATCTCGCCGGTCATCGCCACGTCCTTCCTGACCGGAATGCCGGTCATCACCGAGACGATGGCGGTCACCATGGCGATACCCGCCGACGGGCCGTCCTTGGGCGTTGCCCCTTCCGGCACATGCACGTGGATGTCGCGCTTGTCGAACACCGGCGGCTTGACGCCGATGGTCGCGGCGCGCGAGCGCACGTAGGACGAGGCGGCCGAGATCGACTCCTTCATCACGTCGCGCAGATTGCCGGTCACCGTCATCTTGCCTTTTCCAGGCATCATCAGGGCTTCGATCGTCAGGATCTCGCCGCCGACTTCCGTCCAGGCAAGGCCGGTCACCACGCCCACCTGGTCCTCGCGCTCGGCGTCGCCATGGCGGAACTTCGGCACGCCGAGATACCGGTGCACGACATCGGGCGTCACCACGACCTTCTTCTTGGACTTGGTGCTCATGAGGTCCTTCACCGCCTTGCGGGCCAGCGAATTGATCTCGCGCTCCAGGTTGCGCACGCCCGCCTCGCGGGTGTAGCGGCGGATCACCTCATAGAGGCCCTCGTCCGTCACCTCGAACTCCTTCGGCTGCAGGCCGTGATGCTCGGCCGACTTCGGGATCAGGTGGCGCCGGGCGATCTCCAGCTTCTCCTCTTCCGTGTAGCCGGCGATCCGGATGATCTCCATGCGGTCGAGCAGGGCCGGCGGAATGTTGAGGGTGTTCGACGTGGTCACGAACATCACGTTCGAGAGATCGTATTCGACCTCCAGATAGTGGTCCATGAAGGTCGCGTTCTGCTCGGGGTCCAGCACCTCGAGAAGTGCCGCCGACGGGTCGCCGCGGAAGTCCATGCCCATCTTGTCGATCTCGTCGAGAAGGAACAGCGGGTTCGACTTCCTGGCCTTCTTCATCGACTGGATGACCTTGCCGGGCATCGAGCCGATGTAGGTGCGGCGGTGGCCGCGGATCTCGGCCTCGTCGCGC
>DAISVW010000347.1:0-3151 GCA_036826695.1 Aestuariivirga sp. | reverse complement strand
CCCCTGACCATCATTCACCTGACAATCACCCCACCCTTCGCTGCGCTAGCGTGGTGATGGCGATGCCTGCCGCCACCACCGCGACCCCCGCCCAGACCATGGGCGGATAGCGCTCGCCGAGAAAGCCCACGCCGATGACCGCCGCGAAGGCCGCGGCCACATAGCCGATCTGCGAGAAGTAGGTCGGCCCGCCCACCGCCTGCAGCCGGAACAGGAAGAGGTACATGACGGTGGCCGCCACCACCTGCAGCGCCACCAGCCCGGGGATCATGGCGAGCGGCGCCGGGTCGAGGCCGCCCCGGGCCCAGGCGATGGCGAGGAGCGGCGCCACGGCCGCCAGATTGATCAAGCCGCCGAGCCGCAGGGGACCAGCACCCGGCGGCCAGGCGATGGTGCGATAGACATTGCCGGCGCCCAGGAACACCGGGATCAGCGCCGCCAGCCCGAGGTAGGGAGACCAGCCATCGCCAGGGCCGCCCTGGCGGCCGAGGACGATCACCGCGGCGCCAGCCAGACCGGCCGCGATCCCGGCGAGGCCCAGCGGCGTCGGCGGGCGCACCCGCAGCAGAAGCGACAGCAGGGCGGTGGTGATCGGCGAGGTCGCCACCAGGATCGCCGTCAGCCCCGATCCGATGTGGGCGATCACCGTGAAGGTCAGCGTCAGCGGAATGACGTTGGAGATCAGGCTGGACAGGATCGCATAACGCCAGATGCGCGGCGCCGGCCGGGATGGCTCCAGCGCCAGAGCCGCCGTCAGCACGGCGGCCCCTGCCCCGAGGCAGATCACCGCCGCCCACAGCGCGGGGTTGACGCCCGCCGCCATGGCGAGTTTCCCAAGCGGGAAATTGCAGCCGAAGGCCAGCCCGGTCACCAACAGCAAGGTCAGTGGCCGGTCGCTGATCATAAGGCGCCGAGCAGCCGCTCCGCCGTCAGGCTGCGGCCGTCGAGGCGCCGGGCCGCCGCGCCGTGCCGCCAGACCGCGGCGGCGGCAGCCTCGAAGCCGTCCATGCCCTGGGCCAGGAGGCCGCCGGCCATTCCGGCCAGCACATCACCCGATCCGGCGGTGGCGAGGCCGGGCGGGGCATTGACGTTGATCCGCGCCCGCCCGTCCGGTGCGGCGATCACCGTGTCGGCGCCTTTCAGGACCACCACCGCGCCGGCGCGGCGGGCCGCCTCCCGGGCGAGTTCAAGTTTTGAACTCGCGTCCTGGTTGAGGTTTCTGAAAAGCTTTCCAAATTCGCCTGTGTGGGGGGTCAGCACAACCGGACGGTGTGGGACCAGGGCGATCAGCCGGAACAGCCGCTCCTGCTCCTCGGCGAAGCTGGTCAGGGCATCGGCATCGAGCACCGCCGCCGCCCCGCTCAGCAGCACGTTCTCGACCTTGAAGCGGGTGTCCATCCCGACCCCGGCGGCTGGTCCGATCACCACTGCGTTCTTCCGCCGGTCGCCAAGCAACTGCAACAATTCCGCATCGGAAAGCATGATTTCCGCAACATTCGCGGCATGAATCGCAAGCGCTTCGGGGCTGCCTGACAACGTCACCAGGCCGGCACCGGACAGCAGCGCAGCGCGCGCCGCCAGCCGGGCGGCCCCCGTGTTGAGGGGGCCGCCGGACACCACCACGGCATGGCCGCGGCTGTATTTGTGACCCTCAACCGATGGCTTGGGAATCGGAATTTCGTCGTTAATCCATGTATTTGGGCCGATGGACTCAATCAGGGTCTCAGCGATGCCGATGTCCGCCACCACGGTTTCGCCGCACAACATCCGGCCGGGCAACAGCACATGGCCCGGCTTCAGGCGGAAAAATGTAACCGTTACATGGGCTTGCACGCAGGCGCCGCGCGGTTTTCCGGTCAGGCCGTCAAGCCCCGACGGCACATCCACCGCCACCACCGGGCCCCCTGCCCCGTTGATCGCCCGGGCCCAGTCTGCGGGGAAGTCCCGTGACAGGCCAGCCCCGAAAATGGCGTCTACAATCAATGCTTTATCGTCGATCTTCAAGCCGGCTTCCAGCGCTCCCTGCCATTGTGCGGCCATCGCCGCGGCATCGCCCGTCAGACGGTTGCGGTCGCCCAGCAGTTGGACCCGTACCGGCCAGCCCCAGCGATGCAAATAGCGAGCGATAACAAAGCCATCGCCGCCGTTGTTGCCGGGGCCGCAGAGCACCAGGACGGGCCTTGCGCCGAACCGCCGGGTGATCTCTTCGGCAACCGTCCGGCCGGCATTTTCCATCAAAGTCACTGAGTTGATGCCAGACTCAATAGCCAGCGCATCGGCGCGGTACATTTCCTCTGGGGTAAGCAAGGCCTGCGGCATGTGATATGGGATAGCCGATTGCCGCGGCCTGCGCATCCCCCTGCACCGATTGGCTTGCAAAAGCCACCTTTCCGGACCGATGCTGAGCCCGCCAGACACCGGAGATGCCCATGACCAGCCCCAATCCGCCAGATGCCGTCAAAATGCTTGCCAAGCGCATCCTGGAAATCGGTTACGAGGACCTTCCGCCGCGCGAACGGCATGTGATCGAGCGGGTGGCCAGACGCATCGCGGTGTCCCGCGATGTGACCACCAGTTTCGAGGAAAACCGCAGCTTTGGCGAGCGGTTAGCTGACAGGATCGCGGCCTTTGGCGGATCATGGACCTTTCTGGTGTTGTTCGGACTGGCCATCGCCATCTGGGTTGCCATCAACAGCGTGCTGCTGGTGACGGCCGAGGCAGGGCCATTCGACCCCTACCCCTTCATCCTCCTCAATCTTTTTCTATCTCTGGTCGCTGCCATCCAGGCGCCGATCATCATGATGTCGCAGAACCGCCAGGCTGCCAGAGACCGGGTTCAGGCGAGCAACGACTATGAGGTCAACCTCAAGGCCGAAATCGAGATTATGGCCCTTCACGAGAAAATGGATGAGCTGCGGCAGAAGGACCTCCAGGACCTGATCCGGTCACTCAAAGACAGCAAGCGCCTGCCCTGATTTTCAGCAGATCCGCTCAATTATTGGGCGGGCTTGATCTTGCTGGCCTGATCAATCCTCTAAACCTTTGATCTCGTGCTCCCGCGCAGTTGGCACAAGTCCTGCAATCCTCGCCGGTCTCAACGTGCAAGGACATCAGTTTCAATGAAAAAGATCGAAGCTATCATCAAGCCGTT
>DAISVW010000346.1:0-3154 GCA_036826695.1 Aestuariivirga sp. | reverse complement strand
GTGAGTGCGGTCAGCGACATGCGCGCAATGGACCGGCTGGAGCCCGCAGATCTCGCGGCCGCCGCCGACCGGCTGGCTGCGGCCGCCATGCTTGTCGCCGACTGTAACCTCTCCACCGCCTGCCTAGACTGGCTCTGCCGGTTTTCGGCAGCCCGCCAGGTGCGGCTGCTGATCGAGCCGGTCTCTGTGGTGAAAGCGGCGAAACTCCTCTCCTTCACCCGCGCACAGCCGGTTTTCGCGGTCACGCCCAACGCCGCGCAGCTCGCCGCATTGACCGGGCAGGAGGACGAAACCGGGATGGCGCGCCTGCATGCGCTGGGCTTCCGCAACATCGTCATGCATCGCGGCCGCGCGGGCGCGCTGGCCTCGGATGGCGCGGCGATCCTGCCGGTTCCACCCGCGCCGGTTTCCGGCGTGGCGGATGTGACGGGTGCTGGTGACGCGGCGGTGGCGGGGCTGGTTCTTGGGTTGCTGGACGGCCTGCCGTTCGCCCGCGCCGCGTGGCTTGGTCAGTGCGCGGCCGCCATCAAGCTTGGCTCGGCACGGTCAGTGGCAGAGAGCCTCGCCCGTGATAGTCTGCTTCGTATGTCTGGCATGGAATAGATTAGAGCGGTGGCATTCGACCTTGAATTGTCCGAAGAGGTAAGGTCAGCGCGCGCCACTGGCGCTCCGATCGTAGCGCTGGAATCGACGATCATCGCCCATGGCATGCCCTATCCGCAGAATGCCGCGACGGCGCGGGCGCTGGAGGACATTGTGCGCGCGGGCGGCGCGGTGCCAGCCACCATCGCGGTGATCGCCGGCAAGCTGCGGGTGGGCCTGACGGCGGAGGAACTCGACCGTTTCGCGCGTGACGGAAAGTCCATCGCCAAGGTTTCGGTGCGCGACCTGCCTTTCGCGGTGGCGATGCGCCGTGACGGCGCGACCACGGTCGCCTCTACCATGCGGATCGCGGCGATGGCGGGCATCCGCGTCTTTGCGACGGGCGGTATCGGCGGCGTACACCGTGGCGCGGAAGAAACCTTCGACATCTCGGCGGACCTCACCGAATTCGCGCAGAGCGACGTGGCGGTGGTGACGGCCGGGGCCAAGGCGATCCTCGATCTGGCGCTCACCCTTGAGACGCTGGAGACGCTGAGCGTACCGGTCATCGGCCTGGGTACGGACCGGTTTCCGGCCTTCTATTCGCGGGACAGCGGATATGCGGTGCCCATGCGCTGCGAGACGGCCGCCGAGGTGGCTGGCGTGATGCGCGCTAAATGGGCGATGGGCCTTCGGGGCGGGCTGGTGATCGCCAATCCAATTCCAGAAGAGTCAGAGATCACCGCCAGCGAGATCGCGCCAGCGATCGCCGCAGCGATTGCCAGGGCGGATGCGCGGGGTATTGCGGGCAAGGACCTTACACCCTTCCTGCTGGCCGAAATCGCCGCGGTGACCGCGGGCCGGTCACTTGCCGCCAACATCGCGCTGGCGATGAACAATGCTGCCGCCGCCGCGGCTATCGCGGTTGCCTTTGCGGAGAATTCACGATGAACGTTCAGCGCCGCGGGCGCCGCGCCGACGCCGCCCATTCGCCGATCCGGCAACTGCCATGGCAGCAGCCGCAGCACACGCTGGAATTCTCGCGCATCGTGTCCGACGACCAGATCGAGGCCATTCATCTCCAGTCCTTGAAGGTGCTCGAGGATATCGGCATGGACATCCTGCTGCCGGAGGCGCGCGATATCCTGGCGAAAGCCGGCGCCCGCGTCGATGGCGAACGGGTGCGGATCGGGCGGGAGATCGTCGGGGAGGCGATTGGCCGGACCGTACCGGAGTTCACCTTCCACGCCCGCAACCCGGCGCATGATCTCCGGATCGGCGGCAAGTGGATCGCCTTCGCGCCGGTGGGCGGGCCGCCAAACTGCTCTGATCTCGACCGTGGCAGACGGCCCGGCACGCTCGAGGACGCGGGAAACTTCGTCAAGCTCTGCCAGTTCTTCAACACCGTGCACACGGCCGGCGGGGCCTCGGTCGATGCGCTCGACGTGCATGCCTCGGTGCGGCATCTGCACATTACCCGCAACAAGATGGTCTATTCCGACAAGGTGCCCTTCATCTACGCCACGGGGCGCTCCCGCCTGTTCGACGGGCTGGAGATCGTCCGGCTGGCCCGCGGCATCAGCCATGACCAGCTGCTGAAGGAACCTTCCACCTACACGGTGATCAACACCAATTCGCCGCTCAAGCTCGATGGGCCGATGGCCATGGGCATCATCGAGATGGCGAGGATGAACCAGATCGCGGTGGTCACACCCTTCACTCTGCTGGGCGCCATGGCGCCGGTGACGCTGGCCGGCGGCCTCGTCGAGCAGAACGCCGAGGCCTTGGCGGGGCTGGCGCTGTCGCAGCTGACCAGGCCAGGTGCGCCTTTCGTCTATGGCGGCTTCACCTCGAATGTCGACATGAAATCCGGGGCGCCCGCCTTCGGCACGCCGGAATACATGAAGGCCTGCATCATCGGCGGCCAGCTGGCCAGGCGCTAACGCCTCCCTTACCGCGCCTCCAGCACCCACGCAGCCAACAGCGTTGATGCCCAGGCCGCCTACGAGACCGTGTTCTCGCTGTGGGGCGCCATCATGGGGGGCGGCAATGTGATCCAGCACGCGGCCGGCTGGATGGAAGGCGGCCTCGTCGCCTCCTACGAAAAATTCGCGCTCGATGTCGACCTTCTGCAGATGCTGCAGGAGTTCCTGAAACCGGTGCTGGTGAATGACGATGAGATGGCCTTGTCGGCGATGACGGAGGTGGGGCCCGGCGGGCACTTCTTCGGTGCCCAACACACGCTCGAACGTTATTCGACGGCATTCTATCAGCCGCTGATTTCCGACTGGCGGAACTTCCAGAGCTGGCAGGCGGCGGGGTCGCCCACCGCGGAGAAGAAAGCCAATGCTCTGTGGAAACAGGCGCTGGCCGAATATCAGCCGCCACCGCTGGACCCTGACGCGCTCGCTGCCGTCGATCAGTTCGTGGATCGGCGGGTTCGGGAGGGTGGCGAAAAGACTGACTTCTGACGGCGGGGCGTGCGAGACCAATAGCAGGCCGGCCGCCGGCTAATCCCGGGAGAAGACAAGGCGGAGCCGCGGCGGTGCTGCGTCATGGCCTTTCAGGGACG
>DAISVW010000345.1:0-3168 GCA_036826695.1 Aestuariivirga sp. | reverse complement strand
GAATCTTAGAGTATGCCTTGTTCAAGCCTTGGCTTGATGATGTGCGTTACCTCAGCTCCCCGTGGCTTTTCCCGGGGGTCGTCTTTGGTGGCAACGAAGAGGATGCCATGGCATGATGGACTTCAAAAAGATCAGGGCTGTTACTTACTGTAAGCAAGAGGGCCCGTACCCAGCGTGCCGGCGCCACGTTCGTCACGCTGCCCAGTCGGCGACAACAAGCCCGGGCACCCGCGCGAATTCGCGGGTGTTCGCCGTCACCAGCGTGGCGCCGCGGCAGCGCGCCTGGGCGGCGATCAGATAATCATAGGCGCCGATAGGCTGGCCCATGGCTTCCAGCTGGGCGCGAATCTCGCCCGCATGCGCGGCATCGGCCTGTTCGAAGGGGAGGACATCGATTCCCTGCGTCAGCAGGATCTGCAAGAGCTGCTCGGACTCGGCGCGGCGCGTGCTCCTGGCATAGCCATAGCGCAGTTCGAACAGGGCGATGACCGGAAGACCCAGTTTAGCGCCGCCGCGCAGCTGCTCGCCCAGACGATGGCGCACGGCGGGAATGCGGTTCGAGATGGCCGCGACCACCACATTCGTATCGATGCAGATCATGCGCCGGTGAACCGCCTGTCCGGCATCGGCGGCGGATCGGCGGGCGGACCTTCAGGCATGAAATCACCGCCCCCCAGCGCGTCGATCATGCGCCAGAACGCCTCCAGATCGAAGGGTTCAGCGGCGGTCATCGGCTCGAGGATCACCTTGTTGCCCTGCCGCGAGACGCGCACCTCCGTGCCCTCGAAGCGAAACTCCTTGGGCAGGCGAACCGCCTGGGAACGGCCATGCTTGAAAATCTTCGCGGTGGCGGTCATGACACCTGTCCTGTGGTGTATATCATGTGATATATATCAGTTTTCCGATCTATTCGTCAAGGCGGCAACGAAGAGGATGCCAGGGCATGATGAAATCTTGGACCTCATCACCCCCGGGCTTGACCCGGGGGTCTTCTTTGGCGGCAACGAAGAGGATGCCATGGTCACGCCATGGCCTGGCTAGACACCAAGACCGTCCTACCGGCGGTCGAAGATCACGCCCATGGTGAACAGGAAGCAGCCATAGGGGCGGAATTCGGCGGTGCGCACCACGCAGAAGCCTTTCTTCGCCGCCTCGTAGAAGGCGAAGCGTTCGAGCGCCTCCATGCCGACGTCGCGGCCCTCGCAGTCCCGCGCGATGGCATGGACCTCGGCCTGCATCGGCAGCAGCTTCTCCGGCTCGCCCACCACCCGCATGCGGCTCACTGGGTCCGCGATGAAATCATCGAGCGGCATCACCGAGAGAATGGCCCGCGTGGCCTGCGGAATGTCGAGCCCCGGCAGGTCCACGAGCTTTCCCGTGCTGGTGTGGCGGGCCACGTCATGGGCGGGAAAGTTGCGGTCGACCAGCACCAGCCGCTCGCCATGGCCCATCGAGGCGAGGCACCACAGGAGATCGGGGCTCAAGGCGGCGGAGATGTTCTTCAGCATCGGGGACCTCTTTCACAGCGCACGGGCCAGCTTGCGGCCCTCGTAGATGGCCATGGCGGCGTTGCGCGCCGCCACCGCATCGCCGATCATGGGGGCTTCCAGCGCGTCACCCAGATCGCGTTCGGAGACATTGGTGGCGGCGATCACCAGCGTGTCGGCGGCGATACGCTCGGGCTTGCCGCCGAAGGGCTGCACGGTGGCGCCGTCGCCATGCCATTCGCGCAGGATCGTTTCGGTGAGCATGCGCACGCCAAGCTCACGCAGCCGGGCGCGCAGCTGGATATCGACATTGGTGCGCGCCATCTCGGCCATGACGGCGGCGGCGCCCGTGACCAGCGTCACCTCATGGCCGGCCTCGGCCAATGTCAGCGCGGTGCCGCCGCCCTTCCAGTTGGCGGTCTCGTCGAGCACGATCACGCGCTTGCCGGGCCTGACGCTGCGGGCCATGACGTCCTCCGCCGTGAAGGCGTTGCCGCGCTCCACGCCGGGCAGCGCATCATGTTCGGGCATGGCGCGCTGGAAGCCCTTGCCATCCGGGCTCGCGCCGGTGGCGACGATCACCTCATCGGCGCCGATCGCCTTCGCCTCTTCGGCATCGAGCGGGGTGTTGAGCATGACCTTCACCTGCAGCCTGGAGAGCTGGCGCTCATACCAGTCGAGAAAATCGATGATCTGGTGGCGGCGCGGCGTGAGGCCCGCCAGGCGGAACTGGCCGCCCAGCCTGTCGGAGGCTTCGGCGAGCGTCACGCGGTGGCCGCGCTCGGCCGCCACACGCGCGGCTTCCAGCCCGGCGACGCCGCCGCCGATCACCAGCACATGTTTCGGCTTCGCGGCGGGCGTGAAGCGGTCGCCGCCCCATTCGAACTCACGGCCAGCACTTGGGTTGATCAGGCAGGAAATCCAGTAATCGCGGTAGCGGCGGCCCCAGCACATCTGGTTGCAGGAGAGGCAGGGGCGGATGTCCTCAGGCCGGCCTTCCTTCGCCTTGTTGGCGAGGTGCGGATCGGCGATCTGGCCGCGCACGATCGACACCATGTCGGCCTGGCCGGAGGCCACCACGTAATTGGCGTTCTCCGGGGTGCGCACATGCGCCTCGCATTGAACCCGGGCGTGCTTCACCGCCTGTTTCAGCGCCTCGGCATGCGGCGCACCCAGCTTGTCGGCATAGAACACATTGGGAATGATGCCGGTGGAATTGAAATAGCTGCCGGTGCCGCAGGTGACATAGTCCATCAGCTGGCGGTCATCATGCCAGGCGACGATTTCCTGCAATTGCGCGATCGACTGCGAGACCGGGCTCGACGGGTCCATGTTGACGGCGAGCCCGATGATGAAATCCTCGCCGGCCATCTTGCGGATGCGCTCCATGATGGTGCGCGAAAAGCGCATGCGGTTCTCAAAGCTGCCGCCCCAGCGGTCGTCGCGGCGGTTGTTGAAGGGGAGCCAGAACTGATCGATGATGGCGTTATAGGCGGCGAACAGCTCGAGGCCGTCGAAGCCCGAGTCCCGGGCGCGGCGGGCCGCCTGAACAAAACCCTCGATGATCTCCTCGATTTCGGCTTCCGTCATGGCGTGGCTGCCGTCCGAATCGTGAAAGGACGGCAAGCCGGAGGGCGACCAGTTGGGCTCATAGGAATTGTCGAAGTCGCCGTGCTGGCCG
>DAISVW010000344.1:0-3177 GCA_036826695.1 Aestuariivirga sp. | reverse complement strand
GGACGTACATGTTCTGGAAATCACCGGTTACGGCCACTACATCTATGTGATGAACGTCACCGCCAAGCCGTTCGACGACGTCAATGTGCGGCTCGCCATCAAGCACTCGATCAACCGCGAGGATGTGCTCGAGAAGGTGTTCCTTGGCCATGGCACGGTTGGCAACGACAACCCGATCGCGCCGACCGTCAAGTTCGCCGTCGATCCGCAGCCCCGCCACAGCTACAATCCCGACAAGGCGAAGGAGTATCTGAAGAAGGCAGGCCTTGACAGCCTGAAGTTCGATCTGTCGGTGGCGGACGCGGCGTTCTCCGGCGCCGTCGACTCGGCGCTGCTCTGGAAGGAGCACGCCAAGGCCTGCAACATCGACATCAATGTCATCAAGGAGCCGGATGACGGATACTGGGACAATGTCTGGCTGAAGAAGCCGTTCGTCGCCTCCTACTGGAGCGGCCGCCCGACGGTCGACTGGATGATGACCACCGCCTATGCCGCGGACGCCGCCTGGAACGACACGTTCTGGAAGAACCCGCGCTTCAACGAGCTGCTGGTCGCCGCCCGGTCCGAGACCGACGAGGCCAAGCGCGCCGCCATGTATGCCGAGATGCAGCAGATTCTGCATGATGACGGCGGCCTGGTGAACATCCTGTTCAACTCCTATGTCGAGGCGCACGCCGCGAACATGGGCCACGGCAAGGTGGCGGCCAACTGGCAGCTGGATGGCATGCGCATCGCCGAGCGCTGGTGGTTCACGTAATGATCTGACGAAGACATGACTGCCCAGGGACGGGGCCGCGCCGCCGCGGGTTCCGTCCCTGGCACTTTAGGGTGGAATGCGGCCGCCGCGGCGGCTATGGACGGACGGAGCCCGCTAAGAGGCTCAACGGGGATTTTCATGCATCCGGTTCTCAGAACCGTTCTGCAGCGCTTGGGGCTGGGACTGCTGACGCTGTTCGTGGTGTCGGTCGTTATTTTTGCGTCGCTTGAAATGCTGCCGGGCGGTTTTGCCGAAGCCATTCTGGGCCAGAGCGCCACGCCGGAAACCGTGGCGGCCTTCAACCGCGAGATCGGCCTCGACCGTCCGGCCACCGTGCGTTACGTCGAATGGATCGCAAATATCTTCCGTGGCGATTTCGGCTATTCCTACGCAGGCCTCGGCGGCTCGATCAAGCGCAGCGTCACGGATCTGATTGCGCCACGGCTCTACAACACGTTCTTCCTCGCCATCATGACGGCCATCATCGCGGTGCCGCTGTCGCTGTTTCTTGGCATTATGGCGGCGCTTTACCGGAACAGCTGGTATGACCGGATCGTCAACTCCGTGACGCTGACCACCATCGCCACGCCGGAGTTTTTCATCGCCTATCTCCTGATGTTCTTCTTCGCGCTTAAGCTGAAGTGGTTCCCGACGCTGTCGACCGTATCCGACACAACGAGCTTCATCGAACACGTCTATCGGGCGGCGCTCCCCGCTATCACCCTGACGCTGGTGATCGTGGCGCACATGATGCGCATGACCAGGGCGGCACTGATCAATTTGCTCGCCAGCCCCTATATGGAAATGGCACAGCTCAAGGGCGTCCCGCGGCGCGAGGCGATCATCAAGCACGCGCTGCCCAATGCCTGGGCGCCGATCGCCACGGTGATCGCCTTCAACCTCGCCTATCTGGTGGTGGGCGTGGTGGTGGTGGAAGTCGTCTTCGTCTATCCCGGCATCGGGCAGTTGATGGTGGACTCGGTGTCGAGCCGCGACATGCCAGTGGTGCAGGCCTGCGCGCTGATCTTCGCGGCCACCTATATCCTGCTCAATCTGACGGCCGACATCGTTTCGATCATCACCAATCCGCGGCTCTTGCACCCCAAATGACCGCCCAGGCCCCGGACATCAGAAACATCCGTGCCCGCCGAACGTTCTTGGAGAACGCCCGGCGCACCCTGGCCACCGCGCCGTTCAGCGCCTGGTTCGGCATGATCGTGCTCCTCATCTACGTCATCGCCGCGCTTTTTGCGCCGCTGATCGCGCCTTATGGCGAGGCGGAAATCGTAGGCAAGGCCTATCAGCCGGCGGGTGCGGAGTTCTGGCTCGGCACCGACCAGATCGGACGAGACCTGTTTTCGCGCCTGATCTATGGCGCGCGCAACACCATCGGCATCGCCTTTTTCACCACGCTCCTGTCATTCATCTTCGGCGGCACGCTGGGCGTGTTCACGGCGCTGCGGCGCGGCTGGCTTGACCAGATCCTGTCGCGCCTAGTCGACGCCTTCCTGGCCATACCGGTGCTGATCTTCGCGCTGATGCTGCTCGCGGTGTTCGGCAAGGGCATCGTCAACCTGATCCTGATCCTCGCTCTGCTCGATTCGACCCGGGTTTACCGCCTGGCCCGCGCAACGGCGCTCGATGTTGTGGTGATGGACTATGTCGAAGCCGCCAGGCTGCGCGGCGAGGGCACGGGCTGGATCATTTTCCGCGAAATCCTGCCCAATATCCTGCCGCCGCTCATCACCGAATTCGGCCTCAGGTTCTGCTTCGTGTTCCTGACCATCGCCGCACTGTCCTTCCTCGGCGTCGGCATCCAGCCGCCCACCGCCGACTGGGGCTCTATGGTGGCCGAGAGCAAGACACTGATCACCTTCCCGGTGCGCACCTTCCCGTGGATCCCGGCGCCCTTCTACCCGGCCATCGCCATCGCGCTTTTGACCGTCGCCATCAACTTCGTGGTTGACTGGTTCCTTCACAAGACCAGCGGGCTGCGCGATGAGAAGTGACAAGCAGCGCGTCAAGGGCGAGGCCCTTCTGGAAATCCGCGGCCTCAAGATCGAGGGCAATTCGGACGGTGTCTGGCATCCCATCGTCAAGGGCGTCGACCTCAGCCTGAAGCGCGGCGAGGTGCTGGGGCTGATCGGCGAATCGGGTGCTGGCAAATCGACGATCGGGCGCGCCGCCATGGGCTTCGCCAGGCCCGGCTGCCGCATCACCCATGGCAGCATCATCTTCGACGGCATCGACCTGCGCGCCGCAAGCGAAGAAGAAAAACGCCTGCTCTGGGGCTCGCGGATCGCCTATGTCGCGCAGAGCGCCGCGGCGGCCTTCAACCCTGCCCATAAGCTGATCGACCAGACAGTCGAGACGGCGGTGCGCCGCGGCGGCATGGACCGCGCCCGGGCGGTATTCGACGC
>DAISVW010000343.1:0-3190 GCA_036826695.1 Aestuariivirga sp. | reverse complement strand
GGTACGGCTTGACGATGGTTACGGCACTCGCCATGTGGCGTAGGTCCGCCCTCACCGCCGCCGCCAAACTCAAGTTCTGCCGCATCGCTTTCGGCGCCGCGGGCGCGGCCGGCGCGGTGATCGATCTGGGCGAGGCGGGCGATATCGCGAGGGCCTTCGTCAATGAGGAAAAGCGCGTGCAGCTCGAATGGAACGCGCCGCGCGAGAACCGCCCGAAGCAGCAGGTGAAGCTGGCGCTCAACATGGTGCTGATGGCGCTCGCCGGCATTCCCCGGGGCGGCGTTGTCACCCTGACCGCCGCGGGCGATGGCTTCACGGCGCGCGCCGCGGGCGACCGCGCCAAGCTTCCCGAACCGATGGCCCAGGTGCTCGACGGCACGCTGGAGCTGACGGCGCTCGATGCCCGGCTCGTGCAGCCCTATTACGCGCGGGAGCTGGCCCGCGCCGCGGGCCTCACCCTCGCCATGGCCATGGACGGCGCCGACGTTCTGGTGACCGCCGGGTGAGGCATTTCCGGCGCTCCCCGGAGGCATGATTTCCGGATGCGGAAAGCATGCTCTTTCGATGCGGAAAGTTGACAAAATGTTGCGAAAGTTGACCATTTCGTTGCGGTCCGGCCGCAACATTCCCGCGTTGCCCCCCTGCCCGGACGCCAGCCCTCGGGGCGGCGGGGTCAACCGGACAATCCAAGATTTAATTTCTGAGTTTTCTGCACGCCGCTGGCGAAGCCTGTCAGCCCCGGATGACAGCGCGCGCTGTAATAGATATTTTTTCCTATATTTTGCCTTACCATGAAGAGCGTGCCTAAGCCCTCGCTGACCGACAATTCAGAGGCCCACTCCCGGACCAAGCTCGCGTGACAAGAGGCAGGCATCAGGATGCGCTATTGTCCGCTCCCGGCTGCGGGAGAGGAAAGACAAGCCACGGTCAGGCCGTTTCCCCCCTCTCATCATGGCCGGGCTTGACCCGGCCATCATCACGGGCGCTGCCGCCAGACAGGACACCACAGTCAAGCCGGGGGGTGACGGGAGCGGGTGATCCCCCTCCCGCGGCCCCGCTTGCCCACCGGCCTCCGGGCCGATACAACGGAACAATTACGGGAGGATACGCCATGGACAAACCGGTCATCGACAAGAGCAGGCTGCCCAGCCGCCACACCAGCGTGGGGCCCGAGCGTGCGCCGCACCGCTCCTTCTACTACGCCATGGGCCTGACCCCGCAGCAGATCGCCCAGCCCTTCGTCGGCGTCGCCTCCTGCTGGAACGAGGCCGCCCCCTGCAACATCGCGCTGATGCGCCAGGCGCAGGCGGTGAAAAAGGGTGTCGCCGCCGCCAGCGGCACGCCGCGCGAATTCTGCACCATCACGGTGACCGACGGCATCGCCATGGGCCACCAGGGCATGAAGGCCTCGCTGGTCTCGCGCGAGGTGATCACCGATTCGGTCGAGGTCACCATGCGCGGCCATTGCTATGACGCGCTGGTGGGGCTGGCGGGCTGCGACAAATCGCTCCCCGGCATGATGATGGCCATGGTGCGCCTCAACGTGCCCTCGGTGTTCATCTATGGCGGGTCGATCCTGCCCGGCACCTTCAAGGGCAAGCCCGTCACCGTGCAGGACGTGTTCGAGGCGGTGGGCAAGCATTCGGTGGGCGCCATGTCGGATGAGGACCTGCTGGAGCTGGAGCAGAAGGCCTGCCCTTCGGCGGGCTCCTGCGGCGCGCAGTTCACCGCCAACACCATGGCCACCGTGGCCGAGGCCATCGGCCTGGCGCTTCCCTATTCCTGCGGCGCGCCCGCGCCCTATGAAATCCGCGATACCTTCTGCTTCACGGCGGGCGAAAAGGTGATGGAGCTTCTGGCCCGCAACATCCGCCCGCGCGACATCGTCACGCGGAAGGCGCTGGAGAATGCCGCGACGGTCGTGGCGGCCTCCGGCGGCTCCACCAATGCGGCGCTGCATCTGCCGGCCATCGCGCATGAGGCGGGCATCAAGTTCGACCTGTTCGACGTGGCCGAGATCTTCAAGCGCACGCCCTATGTGGCCGATCTCAAGCCCGGCGGCCGCTATGTGGCCAAGGACATGTTCGAGGCGGGCGGCATTCCGCTGCTGATGAAGACGCTGCTCGACCATGGCTTCCTGCATGGCGACTGCCTCACCGTCACTGGCCGCACCATGGCCGAGAACATGGCGGCGGTGAAATGGAACCCGGACCAGGACGTGGTGCGCCCGGCCAACAAGCCGATCACCAAGACCGGCGGCGTCGTCGGCCTGCGCGGCAACCTCGCCCCCGAAGGCGCCATCGTCAAGGTGGCGGGCATGAAGAACCTGACGTTCTCCGGCCCCGCCCGCTGCTTCGACAATGAGGAGGCCTGTTTCGAGGCGGTGTCGAAGCGCCAGTACAAGGAAGGCGAGGTGCTGGTCATCCGCTATGAGGGCCCGCGCGGCGGCCCCGGCATGCGCGAGATGCTGGCCACCACGGCGGCCCTCTACGGCCAGGGCATGGGCGACAAGGTGGCGCTGATCACCGACGGGCGGTTCTCCGGCGCCACGCGCGGCTTCTGCATCGGCCATGTCGGGCCGGAAGCGCAGCTGGGCGGGCCGATCGCGCTCTTGAAGGACGGCGACATCATCACCATCGACGCGGTCGACGGCGTTCTGTCCTGCAATGTCTCGGAAGAGGAATTCGCCCGCCGCCGCAAGGGCTGGAAGCCGCGCGAGCACGGCTACAATTCCGGCACGCTGTGGAAATATGCCCAGCAGGTTGGCCCCGCCGTCAATGGCGCCGTCACCCATCCGGGCGGCGCGGCGGAGACCAGGACCTACGCGGATATCTGAGGGATTTTCGATACGTCATCACCGGTCTCGCGTCCCTTCGGCACAAGCTGGGGTCCAGCTGATCTGCAGGGTTAAAGCTGGATGCCAGCTTTCGCTGGCATGACGGCCATAAGGAAATTTGCCGATTGGGCAGCATGCACATGGGGCAAGTGGCGCTCCCTGCGGGCGTGCAATAGCCGCGTAATTTCAAATACTTCGCTTCAAAGAGTGCCGCACCCGTGGCTGCCATTTTCCGGGTACATTCTGTGGCTGACCTGCCCCTAAAGATTTCCTCCAGATAGATTTAGAGTCCGGGCCAGGATGCTCTGCCCCCTAGAAACTGGACCATTCTGAACTGGAGTTTTCCGCTGTATC
>DAISVW010000342.1:0-3204 GCA_036826695.1 Aestuariivirga sp. | reverse complement strand
CTCGGTCATGCGCTCGGCGAAATAGAGCGGGCTGGGACGGCCGACATAATGCTCGAGGAAGCCGTCAAGCTCCGCCTGGAAGCTGGGATCGGCCTTGGCGTCCTTGTAGGCCTGTTCAAGCTCGAGGATCAGCGGCATGAGTGTTTCGGCGACGAAACGGCCGCCATAGATGCCGAACAGGCCGTTCTCGTCCGGTCCCATGCGGAAGGAATTGGGGTTGGTCACGTTCATGTGGCGTCTGGTGCCTTTTCTCGACTGTTGAACTGGTTCTAGCGGGGGCGCTTCGCCGCCTCAATGAATTTCCGGATCAGCCCGGGATCCTTGACGCCGGGGGCGGATTCAACACCGGAGGATACATCCACGATGGGTGCGCCGGTAACCCGGATGGCCTCCGCCACATTGGCGGGGGTGAGCCCGCCAGCCAGCATGAAGGCCGGCCGGCTGCCGCCGTCGAGCAAACCCCAGTCGAAGGCATGGCCATTGCCGCCAGGCAGCGCGTTCCCGAGCGTTTCGGGCGCCTTGGCATCATACATGATGAGGTTCGCCACATCGCTGTAGGCGGTGGCGGCGGCAATGTCCGCCTCATCCTTGACCCGGATGGCCTTGATCACCGGCCTGCCGCTGAGCCGCGCGACGTCCGCGACCCGCTCCGGAGCCTCAGAGCCATGGACCTGGATGAAATCGGGCCTGACCCTGGCCGTGATCTCCGCGAGCAGCGCGTCATCGGCATCAACCACGAGTGCTACCGTCTTCACCCGGCCACGGGCCTGGGCGGCCAGCGCCGCCGCCTGGTCGATGGTCACATAGCGCGGACTCTTGGGATAGAAGACAAACCCGATCAGGTCCGCTCCGGCGGCGATGGCCGCCTCGACCGTCTCCGGCGTCGACAGGCCGCAGATCTTGACCTCAGCCACGATCGAGCCCCTCCAGGATCATCTGTGCCGCGCCCGCGGGAGCGGCGGCCCCGGTGATGGCGCGGCCGATCACCAGAATATCAGCGCCCGCCGCCAGCGCCGCGGCAGGGGTTGCCACCCGTTTCTGGTCCTGGGTCGCGGCATCGGCCGGGCGGATGCCTGGCACCACGGTGAGAAAATCGCGCCCCAGATCATGGCGGATGCCAACCAGATCATGCGGGCTGCAGACGACGCCGTCGAGTCCAGCTCGCTTTGACAGTCCAGCGAGGCTCCGCACATGGGCTTCGGTGTTCTTCGCGGTCTCGAAGCCGGCGGCCCAGATATCGTCATCCGAGAGGCTGGTGAGAATGGTGACGGCGATCAGCTTCGATCTGCCCGCCACCGCCTCGGCTGCCGCCTTCATCATGTCGAAGCCGCCGGTGGCGTGGAGATTGACGATGGCCGGCCGCGGCGCGATCCGCATCAGCGCCGCCATGGCGGAGGCAACCGTGTTGGGAATGTCATGGAGCTTGAGATCGAGGAACACCGGCAGACCGGTTTCCGCCACCCGCGCATAGCCTGCGATGCCATGGGCATAGAAGAACTCCATGCCGATCTTGGCCCAGCCCGCATGCGGCTTCAGGGCACGCGCCAGGGCCACCGCCTGCGCGAGGTCAGGCGTATCAAGGGCAACGCAGATCGGATTGGCGGGCATCGGCAAGGCTCCGGCTGACGTCGGCGTGTTGATTGCTGGGGTACCCATCGCCGCGTATTTCACTCAAATTCTCATCACCCCCGGGCTTGACCCGGGGGTCCTCTTCGGTGGCGGCGAAGAGCATGCCATGGTCAAGCCATGGCATGGGTGAGACTTAGTGGATATCTCCGCCAAAACTCAACATTTATCAGCCGGCCTTTTGATACAGCATGATGGCGGTAGCAAGGTCTTCGATCGCCGTGCCGGCCGACTTGAACAGCGTGATCTCATCCGCAGTCTTGCGGCCTTTCGCCGTACCCCGGCACAGCTCGAAGAGATCGCCGCGGATGTTGGCGAAATCGAAATGGCCCTCGTCACGGGCCTGCAGAAGGTCGCCCGCTTCGGCGAGAGCACCCTCGCGGGTGTCGACATAGACCGCGGCGCGCGCCACCGTTTCGGCATCTGTCTCGCGCATCGAGGGCTTGAAGGCCCCGGCGAGGTCGACATGCGTGCCGGGCTCAAGCCAGGCGCCCCGCAGGATCGGAACCGTGGACGAGGTCACACAGCTGACGATGCCGGACTGCCGAACAGCATGTTCGAGGTCGGTCACCGCATGGGCCTCGAAACCTCGATGCGCCAGTTCCGCCACCAGCGTTTCCGACCGGGATGGCGTGCGGTTGTGGACGAACACCCGCCGGATCGGCCTCACCGCCGCATGGGCGGCGACGAAATGCGGGGCCAGCGCGCCGGCACCGACCACCGTCATGGTCTCAACGTCGGGGCGGGCGAGATAATCGGCGGCCAGCGCCGAGGCGGCCGCGGTGCGCCGCCTGGTGATTTCGGTGCCGTCCATCAGCGCCACCGTGGCGCCGGTCTCCTGGTCGATCAGCAGATAGCTCGCCTGCACCGTGGGCAGGCCCCTGGCCGGATTGTCGGTCTTGACCACCACGGTCTTGAGCCCGGCCCATTGCCGCGACCAGGCCGGCATGAGCAGCAGCGTCGAGGCGGCAGATATCTCGTGGTGGTGGCGGACCGGGGTTTCGATGGGCGCGCGGAAACCCTCGCGCAGCGCCTCGACGATATCGCGGTAGGCGCCGAGCCTCGCCACATCGGCGGCGGAGAGCAGTTTCAAGGCGCCTGATCCGGACGCGTCGCGGGCAGGTTCTGCTGCCAGTCGCGGCGCTCGCGCTCATGGGCCTGCTGGGTGCGGATCAGCTCGATCTTCGCCTCCTTGGCGGCCTGACGGTATTTGGCGTTGCCGCGCCAGGCCACCAGCCAGCCGGCGAAGATGCCGATCAGGATGCCGGCGAACAGCAGGCCCCACAGGGGCAGCGAGATGGTGGCGAAAGGATGCGTGCGGTTGATCGGATCGAAAGACACAGTGACCCACTGGCGGTTGGCCACCGCAAAGCCGATACCCAGCGCGGCGATGGGCAGTCCGATTGTCCAGTTGAAGATGCTCTTGAAGGTCATGACCGGCGTTCTACGCCCACCGCGGCCAGCGCGCAATCAGCCCTTGCCGTTGAGGCGCTCGCGCAGTTCCATGCCGGTCTTGAAGAAGGGCACCCGCTTGGCCACCGCATCAGCGGCAGCACAGGTGCGCGGGTTGCGGCCGGT
>DAISVW010000341.1:0-3225 GCA_036826695.1 Aestuariivirga sp. | reverse complement strand
GCTCAAACACTTGCACAGGACAGCAGCCAAAACCACTAACGAATTGGACAGGTTAGCGTATGATTGCGACAGCCTTCCAACAAGGGGGCCTATGGCGCAAGATCGGCGGGGCGCAGCCGGTAGACGCTGGAGCAGAACTCGCAAGTTACTGTAATTTCTCCATTTTCTACCATGTCGTCGCGGTCGGCGGCGGGGAAACGCTGCAGCATGCGGGCGATCCCGTCCTGCGAGCAGCTGCAATAGCGGTGAAGCGGGGTTGCCGGATAGGCGGTGACGCCATCCTCATGAAACAGCCGGTAGAGCAGCTGTTCAGCGGAAAGCCGCGGGTCCAGCAGTTCATGGTCTTCCACGGTATCAAGCAGCAGGCGGGCCTTCACCCAGTCATCATGCTCCTGGGGCGGCGCATCACCGCCGTCGGGGGCATCGCCGGAATGGGTGGGAAGCGGGCTCGACCCGCCCTCGCGCGGCAGATGCTGCACCATGATCGCCCCGGCCCGCCATGACTCCGCGCCACCGCCGCGCTGCATGAGCGGCCCCGCCGCCAGGCGGATGCGGCTCGGGATCTGCTCTGACTTGGCGAAATATTCATGAGCTGCTGCCGTCAGGCTGGACGCCTGCAGCGGCACGATGCCCTGATAGCGCTCCATGTCGGGGCCCTGGTCCACGGTCATCGCAAGATAGCCATTGCCGAGCAGCGCCGACTGGGTGGGGTTTGACTCCGCCGCCAGCCGCGCCGCGTCGAAGCGGGCATAGCCTCTGATCTGGCCAGGCGCCACGTAATCGGCGACCAGCATGTCGACGGGCCCGTCGGTCTTGGTCTGCAGGATGAACTTGCCGTCGAATTTGAGCATTGCCCCCAGCATGGCGGCAAGCGCCACCGCCTCCGCCAGCAGGGCGGACACGGCGGGTGGATAGGCATGGCGGTGCACGATGTCGTCGACGGCAGCGCCAAGACGCACCAGCCGGCCCCTCACCCCGAGCGGCTTGACCTCGAACGGCAGCACCAGATCGTCGCCCGCGAGGCCGGGAATCTCCGTCATCAGGCCCCCAGGCAGTGGAGCAGAATGCTCTTCTGCACATGCAGCCGGTTCTCGGCCTCCTCGAAGACCAGCGAAGCGGGGCCGTCCATCACCTCATCCGTCACTTCCTCGCCGCGATGGGCGGGCAGGCAGTGCATGAATCGGGCGCCGGGCTTGGCGAGGCCCATCAGCCTCGCATTCACCTGATAGGGCCGGAGCAGATTGTGGCGGCTCGCCGCATCCGTGTCATGCATCGAAACCCAGGCGTCGGTGATCACGCAATCAGCGCCTCTCACCGCCTCTTCGGGAGACGTCATGAGGCTGACGTCGCCCTGCCGCGCCCGCACCCAGTTCATGACCGCGGTGGCGGGAGCCAGCTCGGCGGGGGCGCCAATTCTGAGACGCCCGCCCAGCTGACCTACCGCATGAATCCACGAGGCGGCGACATTGTTGCCATCGCCCACCCAGCTCACAGTCAGGTCCTTGAGTGGCCCGGCATGCTCCTCAAGCGTCATCACGTCGGCCATCACCTGGCAGGGATGAGTGAGATCGGTGAGGCCGTTGATCACCGGGACGCTGGCCGCCGTCGCAAGCTCCGTGAGGTTGGAGTGGCGCGCCGCCCGGATCATGATCGCGTCGACATAGCGCGACAGCACCCGCGCCGTGTCGGCGATTGTTTCGCCGCGGCCGAGCTGCATGTCATTGGCGGTGAGGACCAGGGTTTCGCCGCCCAGCTGCCGCATGGCGACTTCGAAAGACACGCGCGTGCGCGTCGAGGGCCGCTCGAAGATCAGCGCCAGCACGCGGCCCTTCAGCGGCTCGCCCGCCTCGCGCAGGCCCTTCGGCAGGCCACGCCGTGCATCCTTCATGGCGCGCGCCGAGGACAGGATGGTTTTCAGCGTTGCCGCGTCAAGATCCGCAATGTCGAGAAAATGCTTCGGGTTGGCCATAACGCGTCCTCAGGCAGCCTTGGCTTCAAGCGCCTGACAGGCGCGGTCGAGACGGTCCACGGCCTCGGCAATGTCGGCGTCGGTCACGATCAGCGGCGGCAGAAGCCGCACCACATTGTCGCCCGCCCCGATCACCAGAAGATGCTGGTCGAGTGCCGCCTGCTGCAGCGCGGTGTTGGGCACCTTGCACTTGAGGCCCATCATCAGTCCCTCGCCGCGCACTTCGGCGATCACCGCCGGGTGGCGGTCCTTGAGGGAGGCGAGCTTCTGTTTCAGCGTCAGCGCGCGCAGCTGCACGCTTTCGAGCAAGCCCGGCGCCAGGATCACGTCAAGCACCGCATTGGCCACAGCGGTTCCCAGCGGATTGCCGCCGAAGGTGGAACCGTGGGTGCCCGCCGTCATGCCCTGCGCCGCCTTCTCGGTGGCGAGGCAGGCGCCGATCGGGAAACCGCCGCCGATGCCCTTGGCGATCGCCATGATATCGGGCTGTGCCCCGGACCATTCATGGGCGAACAGCTTGCCGGTGCGGCCGATGCCGCATTGCACCTCGTCATAGACGAGGAGGAGCCCATGGGCGTCGCACATCGCGCGCAGGCCCTTGAGGCATTGCGGCGGCACCGGACGGATGCCGCCCTCGCCCTGCACCGGCTCGATCAGGATGCCGGCGGTGGCCGGCCCGATTGCCGCCTTCAGCGCCTCATGGTCGCCGAACGGCACCTGGTCGAACCCATCGACCTTGGGGCCGAAGCCCTCGAGATATTTCGCCTGGCCTCCTGCCGCGATGGTGGCAAGCGTCCGGCCATGAAAGGCGCCCTCGAAGGTGATCAAGCGGTATCTTTCCGGGTGCCCGATGGCCGATTGATATTTGCGCGCCATCTTGATCGCGCATTCCAGCGCCTCGGCGCCGGAATTGGTGAAGAACACGGTATCGGCGAAGCTGTGCTCGATCAGCCGCCTGGCAAGCCTTTCCTGGCCCGGCATCTGGTAAAGGTTCGAGGTGTGCCAGATCTTGCTGGCCTGTTCGGAGAGTGCCGCCACCAGATGTGGGTGGCAGTGGCCGCAGCTGGTCACCGCGACGCCGGCGCCGAAATCGAGATAGCTCTCGCCCTCCGCCGTGTATACGCGCATGCCCTCACCCCGCTCAAAAGCGACTTTGGCCCTGGCATAGGTGGGCAGAACCGGAGAGATCATGGCGGCATTCCTGGCTGTCGAAATCAAAAGGCGCCCGCCGCGATGGGAGGGCGCCTGAACGCTGT
>DAISVW010000340.1:0-3232 GCA_036826695.1 Aestuariivirga sp. | reverse complement strand
GCCCCGAGTGGCAAAAAATCCTTGCATCGACTCACGATTGGAAACAAATACCGCGCGCCCAAGATCGCACGTGCCCCAAGGATTTCCCCAAAGCAACGACGGTGCGGGCTTTTTGGTCTCTGCCGGCTCCTCCAAAGGCCGGGGTTACTGAGAGGCACCACTATCCTTGCCCCATGTGCGATTGGGAACTTCCCGATCAAGCCAAGGCGAACGGTCTGCATGAGCCGGGCGTTTCCACGTTTCCATCGCGTGGGATGCGCAAGGTGATGCAGGCTGAGGCAACGCATGTTTTTTTCGGGAGATACCCCAATGGCAACCACCGCCCGCATTCGCGACTTCCTGCGTGACCGACGTCCCGAAGGCCCTTGCCTCGTGGTCGATCTCGACGTCGTGGCCGGCAACTACCGTGCCTTCCGGCGCGCCATGCCCGACACCCGCATCTTCTACGCGGTGAAGGCCAACCCGGCGCCCGAGATCCTCAAGCTGCTGGCCGCCCTGGGGTCGTGCTTCGATACCGCCTCGGTCCCGGAGATCGAGATGGCGCTGGCCGCCGGGGCCACGCCGGACCGCATCTCGTTCGGCAACACCATCAAGAAGGAGCGCGACATCGCGCGGGCCCACGCGCTGGGCGTGTCGCTGTTCGCCGTCGATTCGGTGGAAGAGGTGGAGAAGATTGCCCGCGCCGCGCCCGGCGCCCGCGTGTTCTGCCGCATCCTCACCGACGGCGCCGGGGCCGAATGGCCGCTGTCGCGCAAGTTCGGCTGCGAGCCCGCCATGGCCGTGGACGTGCTGACGCATGCCCATGCGCTGGGGCTCGAGGCCCATGGCATCTCGTTCCACGTCGGCTCGCAGCAGACGCGGCTCGAAGCCTGGGACTCGGCGCTGGCGGAATCAAAGGCGATCTTCGAGGCCATGCAGGCGCGCGGCATCACGCTGAAGATGGTCAATCTCGGCGGCGGCTTTCCCACCAGGTATCTCAAGGAGGTGCCCGGTACGGGACGCTACGCCAGCGCCATTCACGAGAGCCTCACCCGGCATTTCGGCAACGCGATCCCCGAGACGATCATCGAGCCGGGCCGCGGCATGGTGGGCAATGCCGGTGTCATCAAGGCGGAAGTGGTGCTGATCTCGAAGAAGCACGCCAACGACAACCAGCGCTGGGTCTTTCTCGACATCGGCAAGTTCGGCGGCCTCGCCGAGACCATGGACGAGGCGATCCGCTACCCGATCGTCACGGCGAAGGACGGCGATGCGAAGGCGCCCTGCGTGATCGCCGGGCCGACCTGCGACTCGGCAGACGTGCTCTATGAGAAGACGCCTTATGACCTGCCGGTGACACTCACCGTGGGCGATGAGGTGCTGATCGAGGCAACCGGCGCCTACACGACGACCTATGCGTCGGTCGCCTTCAACGGCTTCTCGCCGCTCAAGGCCTACGTCATCTGACAATCCCGTCGCCCCCGGGAGCACCCCGGGGGACCAACCTCACTCTTTGGTTTCCGGCGCGTCTTGCCGGGATGACAGGAAGGCATGTGTGAAATGGTTACGATCCGCCCTGAAATTTCCACCGATAGTCCGGCCCGCGAGCGTCTGCTCGCCCGCGCCTTCGGCAAGGCGCGCCGCCGCAAGACGTCCGAGCGGCTGCGCGAGGGCCGTATGCCGTCGCAGGGACTCGCCTTCACCGCGACGGACGAGACCGGCAAGCTGATCGGCACGCTGCGCCTGTGGGATGTGAACGCGGGCACCGCCGGCCATGCCCTCTTGCTGGGGCCGCTGGCGGTTGACTGCAAGCACCAGCGCACCGGGGTGGGAGCACGACTGATGACCCGCGCGCTGGCCGAGGCAGAGCAGCGCGGCCATCGGGCCGTCATCCTGGTGGGCGATGAGCCTTACTATGCGCGCTTCGGCTTTGCCAACGCACCGGTGGCCGGCCTGCATCTGCCGGGGCCCGTCGACCGCGCCCGCTTTCTGGGGCTTGAACTGGTTCCCGGCGCGCTCGATGGCGCGGTGGGCATCATTGCCGCCAGTGGCCGGCGCGTGGTGACCAGCAAGAAGGCGGCCTAATCCGCCTTCCAGCCTCTGGCGCGGCTGATCGCAACTGCAAAGCGGCGCCGCGCCTCAGGCCCGAATGAACCTTCCGGCGACACGATGCTGACGGGTGGCGGCAAGGCCGGAAGCTCTGCCGCGCCCAGCCCGCGCATTGCCATGCGAGCCGCACCGAGCGCGGTGAGTTCGGTGGATGAAGGCACTGTGATGGTGCGCCCGGTCACATCAGCCAGGAACCGCAGCAGATAGGGATTCCGTGACATGCCCCCATCAATCGACAGGGTGGCGCCGAGCGGCAGCAGCTCGGCCATGGCGGCGATCACCTCGGCGGCGCGCAACGCCACGCCCTCGATCAGGCTCTGCATCAGATCGGCCCTCGCGGTGTCAAGGCCAAGTCCGATCCACAGGCCAGCCGCCGAGCGGTCCCAATGTGGGCAGGCGAGGCCCGAGAGCGCCGGCACGAAGGCGAGACCGCGCAGGATGGCGGGCTCCTTCGTGAATGCGCCGATTTCATCATAGGACTGAAACAGCCCGATTTCCTTCGCCCAGTTGACAGCCGAGGCGGCGTTGTACACGCCACCTTCGAGCGCGAAGAAGGCTGGCGCGCGCTCCTGCTGCCAGGCAATGGTGGGCAGAATACCGAAGCGGCCGCCGTCAATGCGCCTTGGGCCGGCCAGCGCCAGCGCAAAGGCGCCGGTGCCGAAGGTGATCTTGGCATCGCCCGGCGCGGCGCAGCCATGACCGAACAGGGCCGCCTGCTGGTCGACCAGACTTGCCGTAACCGGAATGCCCTTGTGAAGGCCGAAGGCGCTCGCCGTCGGGCGGATTTCAGGAAGGCACTCCATCGGAACGCCGAACAATGCACATAGCCGCTCATCCCAGGCGAGGCCGTCGAGCGACATCAGGCTGGTACGCGAGGCGGTGGTGACGGCGGTGGCGAATTCTCCGGTGAGACGGGCCAGCAGGAATGATTCGGAGGTGCCGAGCCGCAACCGCTTCTCGCGCAGCAGGGCTTTTGCTTCCGGCACATGGTCGATGAACCAGCGCAGCTTCGATGCCGAGAAATAGGGATCGAGCGGCAGGCCGGCGATGGCGAGCGTCTCCGCCTCCGCGCCATCCGCCTTGCGCCTCGCGGTGACCTCGCCGGAGCGGCTGTCCTGCCAGACGATGGCGATGTGGATCGGTC
>DAISVW010000339.1:0-3243 GCA_036826695.1 Aestuariivirga sp. | reverse complement strand
GGTCGACGGACTCCTGTATGGCGTCTGGCGACGATCACATCATGGTTCATCATGAGATGGTGGAGACCTTCGACGTCATCAGTTCGGAACAACTACTTGCAGAACTTGCGGGACTCCGGGGTCCAGCTCCCGAAGTCCGTGGCGGCGAGGTTCTTTATCACGGCACAGATGTAGCGCTTCTGTGCCGGATCGTTGTCCGGGCCCGCATGGTAGCGGGCAACCGCCATGGTCCAGCTGCCTTCCCTGACCTTCAGCTGCCTGAGGAACCGCGCGGCATAGCGGACGTTTTCCCGTGGCTTCAGCATTTCGGCGACAGACCCGAACTTCTCGCCATGATAGTAATGATTGATCTGCATGCATCCCAGATCAATCAGCTTCTTGCCCGACGCCCGGGCTTTCCGGAACTCCATGATCGCCTGCCGCTCCGAGGATGCAAACACGCTTCGGCCCTCGATGTTGAGGGCGTAGGGGTTCAACTTTCCTTTTCGTCCCGTTTCCGTGAGTCCAACCGCATAGAGAACACCAAGCGGAACAACTTCAGCAGCTGCCGCGGCCGCCATCTCCCGCTCGCAGATGTTCGGAACGCTGTTCTCCGCGTGAGCAGTCTGGTCAGACAACCAGCCCAGTACCAGTATCAGAGCGGTGAGATTGAGAAAGTCCTTCATCATTCCTGGTGTTCCCCGAAAAACCGGCAGTCTCATCCCTGTCCGGTGATGGCCTTCTGTTCGAACCAGGCTCATGGCCGCCCGGACCGGTATTCGATGTCGGCTGGCCCGTTCCATGGTCAGACGGCTGACGTACGGTGATCTCGAGGTTCGACAGGGAGCCATCCTGCAGAAGAGATCGCAGACGGTCATGCAGAAGACCCGTATCTCTCTGAAGGACCTGCGCCGTCTCCTCCGAGTCGACCGCTATCCTGATCTTGATGCTCGCGGCGACTTTCCTGAGGACTATCTCAACGTCGCCGAGGCTTTCCGGCTGAAGCCTGATCCGCAATGTTTTTTGCACCATCCGTTCGGGTGGCGTCCAACCCGGGTCCTGAGCGGCGGCTGCAACACGGTCTCCATTCAGCTCCTGCCGGAACTCCGTCAGAAGGCCGGCAATGACCTGCTGGGCCGGAGAAAGTCCGGGCAGGGCGGGATTCGCTCCCGAGGGTGCTGTCTGCTTGGCGTCCGCTACGGTAGCCGGCATGTCCGCCGCCGATCTTTCCTTGCCTGCCTTCTCGGCCGGCACGACACCGTAAAGCGGCGGCGCTGCTTGCAAGCGGCCAGTCTTGTCCGCGGGTATTTCCTTGTGAGGTCTGCCGCCTAAGTCAGAAGGCCGCGAGCGCGGCATCGACTCAAGATTCATGGCCCCCGCCTTCATCATCTCTCTCTCCCCGGCCGCGTCCTCAATGGGACTGGCCAAGGCCAATTCGCCGGCAGCGCATGACTGAGCGAGGACCGGCTGATCATAATCCGCCGTAAGCAGGAAAGCCGGGGTCATCCTCGGGACTCCCGCAGAAGCCGGACCACTCGCTTCGAAGCGACTCTCCTGATGAACCAGCTGCGCGACCCGTTGCGGGTTGCGATCTGCTTTTCCGGCTATGGCCGGCGGAATGTCTGGATGCCCGTCAATTGCCGGAAAACCGGGAACTGCCGGCAGCAGCGATCCGGTCGCATGTGTCTCGGCGGGAGCATCCGTGTTTTCGCTCCGGCGAGCCATCTCCCCGCCAGCGCGATCACTGGAGGCTTCGGACACCCTGACCAGAAAACTGGGCAATGTCAGAGGGCCGCAGGTCTGCGGCACAACATTGGCTCTTGGTTCCGGTGCATCGGAAGCAACAAGCCAATCCGGCTGATCTTCATCGGAGTTGTCAGCTTCTGTCACAGCGCTGTTCGGTTCGGGATCAGACGTGCGCGCCTCTCGAGCGGAAAATGCCAGATCTGGCGTCCCGCCGGCCGCAGGAGATCGATCAGGCTCGAGGGCTGTTCCCTGCAAAGATGTCGAATTCAGAAAGTGAGTTTCCTGCCTGTGAGGCACCGGAATATCTTCCGGTTCCTGACGCCGGGCCTCCGGCGGACGTGACACCTCCAGTTCAAATGGTTTCAGAGCCTTGTTGCTCACTGTATCATTCCGATCTGGGGAACCGCTCGTTGAAGACATCCGATCAATAGTTGTCAACGTGGCGTCCCGAACGAGCGGGCTCTCGCTTGCTGCGTGGGACCCGGTCATGAGCGCAGCGACCAAGGTTTCGGTCTTCAGCGCCGCAGGCGCCTGATCCCGACTTCCACTGGCGCTCTGCGCATCATCGGCAGGCGGCCTGTCGACGCCTGCGGCAGGATTTCCGACGAGATTGCCTTCCGTATCCGGCGTCCCGTTTTCCTCTTCTCCGAGGATGTGATTGAAGCTTGCGTCTGGCTCCTGCCGCGCGCTGCCTGAGTCCGGCTCGGCAACGCCAGTCGGGCGAGGACCAGGCGCCCAGTGGAATGTAACGCCCATCATGACCGCATCTTCTGCAACAGCTCCTCAGTCTGCTTGAGGAGACCGTCCGCCTTCTCCACGACGGGATCGGGGCCGGGGCCATCCGTCTCGGGCGCGCTGCCCCCGGCAAGCACTGGAGCAGACAGACGCCGGCCAATGGAAATCGCTGCGTGGAGGAACGACTGGTCCTGCTTATCGAGCTTCTCAGGGTCGATCGCTTCGAGAGATCGAAGCGCTGGCGCGTTCTCGGCCGTGACCACCGCATACAGATTGCCGTACAGCTTGCCGACCTCGTAATCCGGAGTGCCGGAAACGGCTAGTTTCATCAGCTGCCCGGCCGCCTTCTCCGTCAGTTCCCGTTGACCTGACGCCGCGGCCTTGCGGACTATGTCAAGATAGATCTGCCGGCGTCGCGGTGCCGAAAGATGACCGACCGACGCCTCGAGCCTCAGCATCACTGCCCCCGGGTTTCCGGAGTTCCATTTGGTGATGATATCAGCTGCTTCATTCCAGAAGCTCTGCGCGTAGACGGATTCGGGAAATCTGCGGCCATAGCGTTCAATGCGCTGAAAGAAGCGTTGCTCATCCTTGCTGTTGCCATATGCGAGCGCAGACCTGCGCAAGGCTGACTCCTCGACAAGCGTCCCCGGCATCGCGGCGATCGCGAAGCCAAGATCATCCTGCAGCCGCGCTGCCGCATCGGCCTCAAGGCCAGCGCGCGCCAGGGCAAGCCGCCCCGAGAGAAAGCCGGGAAAGGAGGAGAGATGGATTTCAGCGAAC
>DAISVW010000338.1:0-3253 GCA_036826695.1 Aestuariivirga sp. | reverse complement strand
GTCTTGCATCCAGCCTTGTCCCGTTCATCTCCTGTCGTTGGTTGTGGGGAGAGGGCGCTCCCTCTCCCAGGGTTTCTGGATTTGACGTGCCATCAGGGGCAGGTCTGAACGAAGGCGGCGACGTTGCCCGCTCCGTTCTGCTCGACATCGGCCGCGCAGCCGTTGCCGAACTGCACGCCGGCGGTGACGTTGCCGCTGCCGTCCTGTGAGACCACGGCGGTGTGGTTGGAGCCGAACTGGCCCACGCCCGCCTCATTATGGTTGCCGGTCTGATTTGTTTCGCCATAGTTGTTCTCGCCGCTCTGGCCGATCAGCGAGAGATTGTCCTTGCCGGTCTGGATCGCGACACCCTGGTTGAAGGCGCCGTCCTGTTCCATTTCGCTGTGATTGAACTTGCCGGTCTGCTTGGTGAAGCTGTCATTGGCGAGACCTTTCTGCTTCAGGCGCTGCTTGTTGAACAGGCCGACCTGCTTGGCGACGCCGTTGTTCAGCGCGCCCCACTGGTCCATGTCGATCTTGTTGCCGATGCCGGTCTGCGAGCCGCCGGCGCCGTTGAGCCAGCCGGTCTGCTTCAGCTTGATGTTGCCGGCGCTGGCCGGAAGCGTGGCCGCCGAAAGCAGCACGAGGGAGAGGGCGATGATGATCTTGCGGGACATGGGGTTCACTCCTTGGTTTGTGTTTTCCGTTGCCGTGATTGGCAGCGATGTCCCGATGTCTAGGGGGTGCCGCCCGAACCCTCGCTGAACCGCGAGTTCATCGGGCGTTCATCCGGCGGGCGCGCCTGTGCGGCGCTGTCACCTCCTGAGCACCTCGATCAGTCCGGCGGCGACGATCAGCGCCGTGCCGGCACCATCTGCCAGGGTGAACGGCTCGCCTGAGAGAATGGCGGCCGAGATCGCGCCGAACAGCACTTCCGTCATCAGCAGAATGCCGACGCGGGCGGGGTCGATGCGCTGGGCCGCCCAAAGAACCATGAAATTGGGCGGCACGAACAGCACCAGCGCGACCAGCACGATGCCTGGCAGCATTGGCATCAGCGGGCCGGGCGTGGCCAGAGGCAGCGCCGCCTGCGCCGCAACGACCAGGATCAAGATCGACGACAGCACGCCGCCCAGCGAAAAGCAGAAGACGGGCAGCGCGATCCGGTCGCTGGGTCGCCGGAAGCTGCGGATCGATCCGGCGGCCCAGAACATGCCGCTGGCCAGCGCGACCACATCGCCAAGGTTGCGCGGCATCGGCAGACCTTCCGTAACGCCAAGTACCGCCGCGAGTCCGGCAAAGCCGAGGACGATCGCCAGCAGCCGCGCCGCATCAAGGCGCTGCCGGTACAGAAGCCAGCTGCCGAGCGTGCTCCACACCGGCGTCAGGTAGAACAGCAGGATCGCATGGATGACGTCCGTCATCACCAGGCTGACGGTGTAGAGCGAGAACGCCGTGCCCAGCAGCAGCCCGTTGATCATCTGATCCCGGAATCCCTGCCAGGTGGCGCGCCGGGTGAGCCAGGGCAGTGCGGAGAGCAGGGCGACGGCGTTGAAGATCAGCGCCACCCAGCCACCGCCGACGCCAGTGCTGTCGAACCAGCGCAGCGGCACCCAGAAGATGCCCCACATTGCACCGCACAAGGCCACCGCACCTGCGGCCAGCAGGCCCTGGTTCGATCTGGTTTCCGCTGAGGTCATCCCGGGTTCATGCCGAACGGCAGCGGACGGCGCAAGAGATGGACGGTTATTCGCTTGACCCCTGCGAACCGGGTTTGATTTAATGACCTTTCCGGAAACACAAGAATGACCGAACGCGAAAGGGAGAAAACCATGCCGAAACATATCAGCGCACTGAGCGCCAGCCGCCGCAAGTTCCTGAAACGGGCCGGCCTGATGATCGCCATGCCGGCCATCGTCGGCCGCGCCTCGGTGACCACCGCCCGCGCCGCCTTCGAGGGCGAGAGCCTCATCGCAGTGTCGTGGTCCGGCAACTATGAGCAGGTGTTCCGCGAAACCATCATCGACCCCTTCAACGCCAAGTACAACACGAAGGCTGAAACGGTCGGCGGCTGGGATCAGATCGTGAGCCAGATCAAGGCTGCGCCGGAGGATAACCCGCCCTTCGACGTGACGGTCGCCGAGGAATACATCTCCTCCACGGGCCTTGCCGAAAACCTCTATGTGAAGACCGACCGGTCCAAGATTCCCAATCTCGAGGCGGTCTACCCGTGGTTCTACGAAACCCGCCCGGACAAGGCCAAGGACTATGGCATTCCCTTCGGCGGCGGCACCTGCATGCTGCTGCTGAGGAAGAGCCTCGGCATCGCGCCCGATACCTGGGGCCTCCTTTGGGATGACCGGCTGGCCGGCAAGGTGACCGCCGACAGCGGCGCCTGGTGGTGGACGCTGTCGGTTCCGGCGGTGATGAACCAGGCCTCGCCCGGCCTTGATGAAATGTATGACATGAGTACCGCCGAGCCGCTGTTCCAGCAGCTCGACAAGCTCAAGGTCGCCAAGTGGTTCAAGGATGGCGCCGAGCAGGCCAACCTCCTCAACCAGGGCGAGGCCGACGTGGCGATGAGCTATTCCTCCGACGCCTACACCTTCATGAACCAGAGCCCCGGCGAATATCTGGCCTCGGTGCCGAAGGAAGGCGTCTCGGCCTGGGCGGACTGGTATTTCAAGGTGCGCGGCACCCGCCACAATGATCTCGCCGACCTGTTCATGAACTATCTCCTCGACAAGGAGACGCAGGACCGCTTCCTCGCCAAGTCACTCATCTTCATGGCCCGCAAGGACGTGACGGTGCCGGAGCACTGGGTTGGATACCCCAAATCGAACGAGGACTATCACCGCATGTTCCAGATCATCACCATGGACGGCTGGGACAAGATCAACGCCAATTACCAGGCCTTCGACGACCGCATGAAGCAGACGGTCGCCAAGACGTCGGGCTAAAGGTGCGGCGCGCGGGCTTGCCGCCCACGCGCCGCCCTGATGGGCATGACCACACCGGCGCTTGAACTCCGCAATGCCGTGCGCCGCTTCGGGCCGGTGGTGGCGGTCGACGGCGTGTCGCTGTCGGTCGCGCCGGGGGAGTTCGTGACGCTGCTGGGGCCATCGGGCTCGGGCAAGACCTCCACCTTGCGGCTGATCGGCGGCTTCGAGGAACTGGCCAGCGGCGAACTCCTGATAGGCCGCGCGCGCATCGATACCCTGCCGGACTACAGGCGCGACACCGCCACCATCTAACAGTCCGGCGCGCTGTTTCC
>DAISVW010000337.1:0-3260 GCA_036826695.1 Aestuariivirga sp. | reverse complement strand
CAGCCCGGCAATCGCCGCCAGCGCCGGGGCGATCTCGTCGAGAAGATTCGCCGCACAGAGAAGCGCCGTCGTCTCCGCCGCGCTGATCAGCCCCGCGGCAATACCGAGCAGCACCAGCGGCCGCTTGTCCGGCAGCCGGCCGTTGTGAGCGGCCTTCGCCGGCGCCAGGACTCGCGGCGGCACCGCCCGGCGCACCATCGCCCATGACAGTGCGAACATGACGGCAGCCATTCCGCCCACAACCGCCGGGCCATATTCTATCGAAACATAGCTGGCCAGCACGGCGGTGACCGAGACGCCCGCCGACACGCTGCCGTGAAGGGCCATGAACACCGGCCGCCGCAGATCATGTTCCAGCGCCACCGCTTCGGCATTCATGAACAGGTCAGTGAGGCCGAAGCAGAGCCCCATGGGCAGGATCGCCAGGAAGAACCACAGCGGCGACTGCGCCGCGAGATATGCGAACAGAGACAGACCCAGCGCCGGCAGCATGGCGAGCAGCACCGCCCGATTGGAAAAGCGCCGCGCCAGCGCGCCGCCCGCCGACATGGCCAGGACCGTCAGCAGCGTGGAAAAGGTGAGCCCCAGGCCCAGCGTTTCCGCCGAAATGCCGGCATTGCGCATGAGCGACGGCATGCAGCCCGCCAGCGCTCCGATGGCGACGCCGAAGGTGACGAACACCATGGTCATGGCAGACCAGGCAGAGGGTGCGGCGCGCCAAGCAGTCATCGGAAAGATGGTAGCGCAGGCCAGCACCGGAGGAAACCGGGCAGCGCATTGCCGCCATCAGCTACGCTCTTCCGGCTCCGCTGCTGCGAGGCCCAGTTGCCGCGCGAAGGCTTTGGGCGATTGCCGGAACAGGCTGCGGGAGGCCGTGCCACAGGCCTCCAGCAGCTTCCTCCTCATCTTGCCAAGCCGGGCTGCGGCCTTATCGGGTAGAGCTGCCCGCCGCTGGGCCGCAAGCTGTTCCAGCTCATCGAGATCGTTCAGATCGCCCAGCAGCTGGCGGAGGGCTTCCAGCTGGGCGAGACGTTTCTTGCCGCCGCCCAGAAAACTGAGGTGATGCAAATGGTGGATGACGAACTTCCGCGCCTCGTGAAGCTCCTTCGCATCGCCGCTGGCCAGCGCCTTGCGCAGCCGCTTGCGGGCCTTGGCATAGGTCTTGAGCAGGGCGCGGGCCGCGGCGTCTTCGTCGGCAGTGGCCAGCGGCGCCTGCAGGAACACCGCCGACGCTTCGGCGACCGCGGCGCGCGCCTGGGCGAGATTGCCGGCGGGCTGGCCGGCCTCACCGTGATCAAGCCGGTGAGCCTCGGCGAGAGGGCCCCAGAAGCCTGATGCCGTGCGGGATGAGTCAAGGCGCTTTGCCGCCAGCGCCAGGGCTTCCGCCCGCCGCTGGCCCGCCAGCGCATCGGCTGCCTGGCGAAGGGCCGCATTGAGCGTTGCGCAGGCTTCCTCGCCCAAGGGCCCCCGCATCAGCCGGGAGAGGCTGCGCAGCCGCTTGATCCGCCGCCGCGCGCCATGCACGCTGCTGTCCGGCGTGGCCTCCGCAAGTGTCGCGGCGAGTGCCGCAAATTCCTCGGCGCCTGCCGCGTGAAGCGTGGCAGACGAGGCGAATTCTTTCCGCGTCCCGGCCATCGGCGCCGCGTTCCATTACCGTTGAACCGGCGTCGAGACTGGGCACTTCCCCTGTCACAATCAACTCCCCCGGCGGCCGCGCTTCCTTCACCCAAAAAAGAAATTCATGGCAGGGGTTCACAATGCCGGCCGGGGTTGCTACATACCTATAGCGCATTGACGCGGGATGGAGCAGCCCGGTAGCTCGTCAGGCTCATAACCTGAAGGTCGTCAGTTCAAATCTGGCCCCCGCAACCAAAATCCCCAAGCTGGATCAATAGCTTAACAAGAACCCCGCCCGCGCGAGCCGGCGGGGTTTTTGTTCGTGTCCACACTGTGTCCGTTTTCAGGGGTATTCGGAAGCACAATGAGCCACCACGGCCCCAAAACCTGGTGACCGGCGACTGAAGATTTCCTCCGGATAGATCTGGAGTGCGGCCCAGGAGATGGAGACGGACGATGAAGAGGAGGCAGTTCATGGAAGAGCAGACCATAGCGACGGAGAGCGATCCTCCGAGCTGCCCTCATGGCTCAGCAGACATAAAGGCGACCCGTCTCGCGCCGCCTCGAACCCTTCTCCGCAGGCCGGGCAGTTCGACCGGTCCCACGACATGCTGTTGAGGTTCCACAGCCAGGGCCATGACGGACGCTATTCCGCTGCCGCCACCACCGTGTTGCGCCTGGCGCCGGCCAGCGGCACGCCGAAGTCCCTGGCGCTGGCCAGGGTGATGGCGCGCAGGTCCTCGGGCTCGATGTTGCGAACATCGGTCTTGCCGGTGCAGCGGGCCATGATCGAGGCTTCCGCCGACATGGCGTTGATGATCGAGGCCGCGGCATCGGTACGCTCTTCCGCTGAGCGGTCGCCGAAGAAGGAGAGTCCGCCGGGTCCCATCTCGCCGCCCAGCGCCATCGCCATGGTCATCCCGATGGCGCCGGCCTTGGCGCCGAGCCCGATCAGTTTCGCCACGTCGGTGCCGGAGCGCACCCCGCCGAAATAGATGAAGTCGATGTCTTCCTCGCGGTTCATCCGCCGCACGATTCGCATCGCGTCGCGCAGAACCGTGAAGTCGGGGTAGCCACCGAGTTCCGGCCAGGCCCCGGCAATGCCGGATGAGCCGTCCAGCAGCATCATGTCGAAGCCGTTCTCAAGCGCGAAGGGCATCGCCTGCTCGAGGCTGGCCGCATTGGCGACGAGCCCGATGATCTTGCCGTCCCGGCGCTCTGGCGTGAATGGCGCGAAGCCGCCACGCTGCACATAGACATATGCCGCGGCAGCCGCATCCGGCGTGTCCTCGCCCGTGATCAGCAACTGCAGCCATGGCGCCTTGCTGCCGGGGAGCGGCTTGCGCCCCAGCCAGGCGGAGCCGACATTGCCCAGCGCCTGACCCAGCGCCGGCCTTGCCTCCCCGGGAAGCGCGTCAAGCCCGGCGGCGATCACCGGAATGTCGAGCTTGATCCGGCCCGCGATGTCGGTCGCCGTGTTGCAGGCGTCGCGATAGGGGTCGATCACCAGGCGCGACAGGTTGGCGGGCAGCAAAACGAGGTCGTCGAAGGAGGCCCGGTGATTTTCGGGGAATGGGTTCTGCTTGGGCTTCAGCCGCTTCTGCAGGATGGCGGGCTGGGTCGTGAGGTCGTTCACGGAGGGT
>DAISVW010000336.1:0-3277 GCA_036826695.1 Aestuariivirga sp. | reverse complement strand
CATAAATGTAATCTCCCTTTGTCAGAAATGACATGGTGTAAAACGTGCGAGAGGGCACGGCGGTTTACCTCCGCCCCTTCACAATTTGTTTTTCGCGGTTTGATGATCCGCCACAGGTCTGACATATTCCTGCAACGCAATGTGGCATGGGGCGCATAAACAGATGAGCGGCGAGACCGGAACGGCCGAGAGCCAGTTCGCGATCCTGAAGTCGCGGTCCTTCCTGCCGCTGTTCGTGACCCAGGCGATCAGCGCCTTCAACGACAATGCGGTCAGGAACGGCATCGCCATTCTGATCACCTATGATCTCGCGGTCAGGTTCGGGTTTGACGCCGGGCTTTTCGTTCTGGCGGGGCGGGCGCTGTTCATGCTGCCCTACTTCCTGTTCTCGGCGATCGCCGGGCAGCTCGCCGACAAATATGACAAGGCCACGCTGTCACGCTGGATCAAGCTGTTCGATCTCGCGGCGATGGTGTTCGGGGCGCTGAGCCTGTGGCTCGAGAATCCCATCATGCATCTGATCGTGCTGTTTCTGGCGGGCACCACGGCAGCGTTCTTCGGTCCCATCAAATATGGCATCCTGCCGCAATATCTGCGGCGCGACCAGCTGATCGCCGGCAATGCCCTGATCGAACTCGGCACCTTCGTCACCATTCTGCTGGGCACGCTGTTCGGCGGCTTCCTGGTACTGCATGACTGGGGCCGGCCGCTGCTGGCCGCCGTGATCATCGGGCTCGCCGTGCTGGCGCTGGGATGCGCTTTCCTCATGCCATCCGCGCCCGGCGACCGGTCGCTGGCCTTCGACTGGAACGTGCCGCGCCAGACGCTGAAGCTTCTGTCCTACGCGCGCGAGCGCGAGGACGTGTTCTGGTCGGTGATCGGCGCTTCGTGGTTCTGGTTCCTGGGCGCCGCCATCATGGCGCAGCTCCCGGTGTTCACGCGCGACGTGCTGCTGGCCGGCGAGAACGTCGCCAACAGCTTCATCGGACTGTTCACCATCGGCATCGGCGCGGGGTCGCTGCTCACCAACGCGCTGCTCAAGGGCGAGGTGTCCCCCCGCCTCGTGCCGGTTGCGTCGATCATGATGACGGTTTTCCTGATCGATCTCTATTTCTCGGCGGGGGCGGCCAATGCGGCGCTGACCGGGACCGCCAACAACGGCATCGCCGCGTTCTTCGCCCATTGGGCAGGCTGGCGGGTGGCGATTGACCTGTTCTTCGTGGCCTTCTTCGGCGGGCTCTATGCGGTGCCGCTCAACGCCATCATGCAGCAGCGCGCCAACCCCCTGCGCCGCGCACGGGTGATTGCCGCAAACAATGTGATGAACGCGGTGTTCATGATCGCCTCGGCGCTGGCCGGCGCGGTCCTGCTGAAAGTGATGTCGGCGCAGGGCTTCTTCCTGCTGCTCGGGCTTGCCAATGCAGTGGCCTCGGTATTCGTCGCACGGCTCCTCACCCAGGAGCTGGTGGCGAGCATCGCCCGCTTCCTGTTCCGGCTGTTCTACCGGGTCGAGGTGAAGGGACTGGAGAACTACCGCGCCGCTGGCCGCAGGGCGGTGATCGTCGCCAATCACACGTCCTATCTCGATGGCCCGCTGCTGTCGGCCTTCCTGCCGGAACGGGCAAGCTTCGCCATCAACAGCCATGTCGCGCAGCAATGGTGGGCAAAACCCGCCTTCATGCTGTTCAAGATGGTGCCCATCGATCCGGCGAACCCGCTCGCGCTCAGGGCGCTGGTGGAAGAGGTGAAGCAGGGCCGCAAGGTGGTGATCTTCCCCGAAGGCCGCATCACCGTGACCGGCACGCTGATGAAGGTTTACGAGGGACCAAGCGCCATTGCCGAAATGGCCGGTGCGCGGGTGCTGCCGGTCAGGATCGATGGCGCCGTGTACACGCCCTTTTCGCGCATGCGCGGCAAGCTGCGGCTCAGGTGGTTTCCGAAGATCACCATCACGGTCCTGCCGCCCGTCAAATTCGACCCGCCGGATGGGCTGAAGGGCGCTGCCCTGCGCCAGCGCCAGGCCGACAAGCTCTATGACGTGATGACCGACATGATGTTCCGCACCTCGAACATCGACTGCACGCTGTTCGAATCGCTCATCGACGCGCGCCACGTTAACGGCCGCCGCCGCGAGGCCGTGGAGGACATTCAGCGGAAACCCGTGAGCTTCGACCGGCTGGTGATGGGCAGCTTCATCCTCGGCCGCCGCATGGCGGAGATGACGCCCGGAGAGAAGAATGTCGCCGTGCTGCTGCCCAACGCCATCGGCTGCTTCCTGGCCATCTTCGGGCTGCAGGCCTTTGGCCGCGTGCCGGCCATGCTGAATTTCTCGACCGGAGCAGCAAACATGGCGTCGGCCTGCGTGGCGGCGCAGATCTCGACCATCGTCACCTCGCGCCGCTTCATCGAGGCCGGCGAGATGCAGGAAGACCTGAAACTGCTGGGTGAGGGCCGCAAGGTCATCTTCCTCGAGGATCTGCGCGAGAGCCTGAAGTTGAGTGACAAGCTCTATGGCCTGCTGGCCAAGACCTTCTCGCGCACCGCGCTGCGGCTTGCCGGTGGCAGGGGCGATCCGAACAGCCCTGCCGTCATCCTGTTCACGTCAGGCTCGGAGGGCGCGCCCAAGGGCGTGGTGCTGTCGCATCGCAATCTGCAGGCCAACCGCTATCAGGCTGCGGCGCGCATCGCTTTCACCTCATCCGACATCGTCTTCAACGCGCTGCCGATGTTTCATGCCTTTGGCCTCACCGGCGGGTCATTGCTTCCCGTGCTCGCCGGGGTGCGGACTTTCCTTTATCCCTCGCCGCTGCATTACAAGGTCGTGCCGGAACTCTGCTACGAGACCAACGCCACCATCCTGTTCGGTACCGATACTTTCCTCATGGGTTACGCGCGGAGCGCCCATCCCTATGACTTCTTCAACCTCCGGCTCGTCGTCGCGGGCGCCGAGCGCGTCAAGCCCGAGACGCGGGAGGTGTGGATGGAGAAATTCGGGCTCCGCATCCTCGAAGGTTATGGCGCGACCGATTGCGCGCCGGTGGTCGCCGTCAACACGCCGATGCATTTCCGCAGCGGTACGGTGGGCCGCTTCCTCGACGAGATCGAGCACCGGCTCGCGCCCGTCACGGGCCTCGAGGCAGGCGGGCGCCTGATCGTCAAGGGCCCCAACATCATGCTGGGCTACCTGCGGGCCGACACGCCGGGCGTGATCGAGACGCCGCCAGACGGATGGTACGACACCGGCGACATCGTCAAGGTCGACGAGGACGGCTACGTG